>JBDRSI010000370.1:0-9108 GCA_043825055.1 Verrucomicrobiota bacterium | reverse complement strand
GCTGCTGCGCCTTCGACGCCTTCGGGGCGCACCGTGCCCGGCTGTTTGCCGGCATTGATCTGGCCCTGGGCCGCGCCGCGGCCATTCAGAGCGATCACCAGACGGGGCAGGGCAATCTCTTTGCCCAGGTGGAAGCGCCCGGGTGCGGTGGCGAACCGGAAACCCTGCCGGACTGTCTGCCGTGGCATGAGAACGAACTGCTGGCCGCGGAAAAGGAATTGCTGGGGATTTACATGAGCGGACATCCGCTGACGCAGTTCGAGCCGCTCCTGCGGCGCTACCGGCTGGCGACCGTGGCGGAATTGATGTCGCTGGAAAATGGGAGCATCACGCGCGTGGGCGGGCTCGTGGCCAAGGTGGACAAAAAATTTACCAGGGCCAGGAAAGAGCCCATGGCCGTGATCCAGATCGAGGACGTCGAGGGCGCCCTGGAGGCGGTCGTCTTTCCGGCGCCCTATCAGGAATATCAGGCGTTACTGGTGGAAGGAACCCCCGTGCTGGTCTGCGGCCAGGTTGACAAAAAAGAAGACGCCGTCACGATGAAGATCTATGAAATGTATGCGCTCGACCAGGCGCCCCGCTGGTTTACCGAACGCATCAGCCTGCATCTGCCCGCCACCCATGTTCAGGCAGAAGTACTGACGACCATCAAGAACCTGCTGAAAGCTAACCCGGGTCCTGTGCCGGTCGTCTTCTGTTTGCAGTTTCAGAAAGGCGCGGAAGTGTTTGTGAACACCGAAAGTGCTTATAACGTGAACCCATCCGACGCTCTAATCCGGGAGCTTCAGCGCCTGCTGGGCGAGGAAGGCGTTTATGTGGCGGTTTCCCGCCGTCCCTGCCGCAAGGTTCCCAACGGCAAATGGAATAACGGCCGCTGAGGAAATGCAGAATGTAGAATGCAGAATGCAGAATGAAAAACCGTTGAGAATAATTTGGTGTTCTCCGTTTGGTCCGGTGCTCGCCCCGCGTAGCTCCTTGCCTGCCATCCATAGTTCCTTGAACGACGGATGGAGCGTAGTGGGGTCCGTCGTCTGGCGTCTGTCTTCCCGCTTCTGTCGTCCGTCGTCCGATTCAGGGTTGCGGGATAAAAAGCTTCTGGCCCGTTCTCAATGTGTCAGGGCTTTGCAGTTTGTTGGCTTCGACAATGGCGCTGGTCTTGACCTTGTAGGCCGTTGCAATGGCCGACAGGGTATCACCTTCCTTGACGACATGCTCATAACCGGTCGTGCTGGTGGTGCTGGTGCTGGTGCTGGCCTTGGTCGTTGTGGATTTGCTTTTTTGGCTGGATTTACCGGTGGTTCTATCACCCATGATGTCGGCCATCTTGCCGCTCAATTGGTCCACAATCGCCTGCCGATCCTTGGTGCGTGTGCCTTCCAACACGCTCAGACGGCGCTCCAACTCATCTATCCGGGCCTGCGTGGAACTCGTCGCGCCTTTGGAGCTTGCCGCCGCGCCTTGCATGGCGTCCAGCTCGCGCAAAAGACGCTGGTATTCCATCTCCAGGGTTTCCAACTTGCCCTTGGTGCGGTTTAGGTCTTCCTTGAGCAGTAACACGTCCTCCTGCTGTTGCGTCACCTCGCTGGAATCCTGCATGGTGACACAACCCGGCAGGCCCGCAAGCACCGCCATAATGCCGATAATTTCAAGGTATTGCTTCATGATGGATTGTCCCAATTATATTTATTCAGTAATTTGCAAGCAACACATATTCTGGATTCCCGTTTTCACGGGAATGACAGAATGGAGCACCTATATGTCATTCCCGACCTGATCGGGAATCCAGTATTTTTTGTGTCGCCGCCTTTGGAGGCCTGATTCAACGATTGCCAATTTGCGATTTCAGCCATTCAAAGGCCATGCTGCTGGCCTGGCCGCCGTTCACAAATTCGTCGAAGGGCGCTTCCCGGCCGGTGTTCGGTACTGGTCCGTTCAGCACGGCCACCGGTACCGGTTCCGCGGTGTGATTGCGCACGGAAACCGGCGTGCGGTGATCGGTGGCGATAATGAGGCGGTACGGCTGGCGCATGGTCTCCAGGCCCCGCCAAACGGGGCCGACAATCTCGCGGTCAAAAGCCTCAATGGCCTTGAGCTTGAGTTTCAGGTCGCCCATGTGCCCGCATTCGTCCGGCGCTTCCACGTGCACGAACACAAAATCATCATGATCCAGCGCGTTCAGCGCGGCTTTGACCTTCCCCGCATAGTTCGTATCCAGGAACCCTGTGGCGCCCGGCACGGTTTCCGCGTTCAAACCCGTCAGTTTGCCGATGCCGCGCACCAGGTCCACGGCCGAGATGACACTGCCGGTCAGGCCGAATAGGTCTCGGTAGGCCGGCAGGGTAGTCCGCTGGCCCTGGCCCCATAGCCAGATTTGCGTGGGCGCCGTTTGACCCGCCTGCCGGCGCGCCGCGCTCACGGGGTGCGCGGCCAGGATCGGCTTGGATGCTTCCATCAGGCGCCGGACCTCGTCCTGACGCGCGCCGGCCGGCAGGTTCTGTGCCGCCGGTTGCCCCAGCACATCGTGGGGCGGGATGGTCACAAGCTCGCAGGGTCCGTTTTCCCAGATCAATAAATGCCGATAACCAGCGCTGACATGAAATGTGAGCCCGGGCCTGCCCAGGCGTTCGTTCAACGCCGCAATCATCGGGCGGGCTTCCCCGGTAGTAATATGGCCGGAGGAATGATCCTTGATACATTCGGCTTCCACGGCGATCAGGTTGCATCGGAAGGCCACATCGCGGGGACCCATGGTGAGGCCCGCGCCGGCCGCCTCGATGGGCGCCCGGCCGGTGTAATATTTCCGGGGATCAAAACCCATGATACTCAAGTTGGCCACATCGCTTCCCGGCGACATGCCTTCCGGGATGGTGTTGACTAACCGCACGGTACCGGCCCCGGCAATGGCGCGCATATTCGGAATGGCCGCCGCCTGCAAGGGCGTCTTGTCGCCCAGTTCCTTCAGGGGATAATCGCCCATGCCGTCGCCGATCAATACCACAATCTTCATTCCAATTCCTTGGTTCGTTTATAATCCTATCTGCATCCATCTGCGTTAGTCTGGACTTCCCGATAAAAATCCATTGGCCTATTGATACCCGTTCCCCGTCTGCCGGTCAAACACGAATCGCTGGCGGACGCAACATTGGATATGGATATGGAGTGATTGAATTCAAGTGATTGAATTCACTTGCCCTTGGTTAGTCAATCTGATAACCGATATCTGACAGACGACAGATGACAGACGACAGACGACAGACGACTGGACTACTGATGACTGACTACTGATAACTGTCTTTCCACGGAGATGTTACCGAGTGGCCGTTTACGAGCGCCGGGCCTGCCCGCCATAGTTAGTCGCTAAGGAACGAAGGCGGAAGTGGGTAAGTTTCTGCATTCTACATTCTGCATTTGTTCATGGAGAGGTGACCGAGTGGCCGTTTACGAGCGCCGGGGGCGGTGCGAGGAATGGCCGGAGCGAAAGCGACGGCCCCCGAAGGGGCAAGGCCGGGCAGGGAGCCGGCCGCCGCAACGTGCGCAACGCGCACCTGAGGCCACAATATGGAAATCACGTGGCATATGGAATGCGCCAGGCACAAGACATTTTTTACGAACGCATGGAGAGGTGACCGAGTGGCCGAAGGTGTACGACTGGAAATCGTATGTGCCCCAAAAGGGCACCGCGGGTTCGACTCCCGCCCTCTCCGCCATTCGACGCGGCCTGCTGCGCAGGCCTTGCTCATGGCCGGCCAAGCATGATGCAGGCCGTGTCGAATGCCCTGAGCAAACAAGCAACGCGCGTGCGTCGATGGGCTGGCGTCTGTCGACGCGCTTCGTTTGCCCGCCCGTGGTGAGCCTGTCGAACCATGGCTGGCCATTGATTGAATCGGTACTATGAAAACAGATTGTGCGTTAAAAGTACGGCCGTTGAAAATCGTGCTATTTCAGAACAGTGCCGGGGCCGATGTGGAAGCCAACTTAGTCCGGATTGAGACGCGATTGCGCAAGGCACCAAAGTGTGATCTCATTGCTCTGCCGGAAGTGTTTGCCATCCGCGGTAACGATGCGGATTATCGTGCCGTGGCGGAGCGCCTGCCTGGTCCGATTACGAAGCGCCTGATGGCCCTGGCCGCGCGAGCGCGGGCCTGGGTATTGGTCGGCAGTGTGATCGAGCGCTGCCGGGAAAAAATCTACAACACCAGCGTACTCATCAATCGGCAGGGCCGAATCGCCGCCCATTACCGCAAAATCCATCTGTTCGAGGCCAACCTGGGCAATGGGCAGGTCGTCCGGGAAAGCGATATCTACACAGCGGGCGATAAACCCGTCATGGCAACGGTCGAAGGTTGGTCCTGCGGCCTGGCCATCTGCTACGACTTGCGCTTTCCGGAACTGTTCCGATATTATTCCCGGCATGGCGCCGCGCTTTTTTTCGTGCCCTCGAATTTCACGCAAAAGACCGGCAAGGATCATTGGGAAACACTCGTTCGGGCGCGGGCGATCGAGAACCAGGCGTTTGTCGTGGCGCCCAATCAGTGCGGTGTCAACCCGCGCACCGGCATTGCCAGCCATGGGCATAGCCTGGTGGTGGGTCCCTGGGGCGATGTGCTTGCTGAGGCCGGTGACAAGGCAACCGTCCTGACCGTCACGCTCCAGCCGGAAGAGCTGTGCCGAACCCGCACGCGCATCCCCGTCCTCCGGCACCGGCGGTTGGGCTGAACCGGATGACGGACGACGGACGACAGACGACGGATGACGGACCCTCCTGCGCCAGAGCGCTACGGAGAGCAGGCACAGCACGACGCGCTACGCTTCACCGCTCAGCCTTGAGCAAGGCGCTCTTGCGCCGCGCCGAAACTTTGGCCGCATCATGTTGCGGCCAAAGCGGATATTTCACGGATAATCTTTAGCGTGAAATATTCGGGTCAACGTGCTTGAGTTTTTCGCCGGCATTGGTTATACATTCAGTAACTACGGAACAAGAAGCGCTTTTTATGCAGAAGGGAAAATGATGATGAGTGACACAAACTCATTGGCGGAGATAAATGCAGTATTTGCCCTCAGCGACCTCAAGAGGCGTGAACGCCTTTTGAAAATTATCCGGGGTAAACCGGCATGGAAATATTATGTGGTTGGAGCTGTCTGGTTTATTCTCATCGTCTTCATCTCCCACACGGAAAAAGCCAATGACATGGTGCTTTTTGCATTGATCTCTTTGCTATTTACTATCGTTGGAGCTTATGTGGACTGTTCCCGAAGGATGAATGCCATCATTGAACTTATCGGAGAAGAAAACCTTAGAAAACCCAAGACGGATGACAAGGAACAAAATGCATAACAAGGCGGATGTAAGCGCCGCTTGACAGCCCGCCGGATACGCATCGCTATAAACTCAACATCAACTGAAGGAGAACGAATCATGCCGGAAATCAGTCATGTCGTTGGGCGCGAAATCCTGGATTCACGCGGCAATCCAACCGTAGAAGTCGAAGTGCAATTGACCTGCGGGATCATCGGGCGGGCGGCGGTGCCCTCGGGCGCCTCCACGGGCGAGCACGAGGCGCTGGAATTGCGTGATGGCGACAAGGCCCGCTACGGCGGCAAGGGCGTGTTGAAGGCGGTTAAGAATGTCAACGACGTCATTTTCCCGAAGATCGTAGGCTTTGACGCCCTCGACCAGGTGGGCTTGGACCAAGCCCTGATCAAGCTGGATGGCACGCCCACCAAAATGAAGCTCGGTGCCAACGCCATCCTGGGCGTCTCCCTGGCGACGGCCAAGGCGGCAGCCGAATTCCTGGGCGTGCCGCTTTACCGTTACATTGGCGGCACGAACGCCAAGATCCTGCCGGTGCCCATGATGAACATCATGAACGGCGGCGCGCATTCGGATGCCCCGGTGGATTTGCAGGAATTCATGATCATGCCCAAGGGGGCCAAATCCTTCCGCGAAGCCCTGCGCATGGGCGCCGAGGTGTTTCATGCGCTTAAGTCCATTCTCAAGGACATGAAACTCAGCACGGCGGTGGGTGATGAAGGCGGATTCGCGCCAAAATTAAAGAGTAACACTGAAGCCCTGGATGTCATTGTCAAGGCCATTGCCAAGGCCGGCTACAAGCCCGGCCAAGATGTGTACATCGCGCTCGATCCGGCCGCGAGCGAGTTTTATGACACTGCCAAAAAGCGCTATGTGTTCAAGAAGAGCGACAAGTCCGAGCGTACCTCCGAGCAGATGGTTCAGTTCTATGAGGGGCTTGTTAAGAAATACCCGATTATCAGCATCGAGGACGGCATGGCCGAATCCGACTGGTCCGGCTGGAAGCATCAGACCGATAAACTGGGCGCTAAAATTCAGCTCGTCGGCGACGACGTTTTTGTGACCAACACAACGTTTCTGAAGAAGGGCATTGCAATGGGCGTGGCCAATTCGATCCTGATCAAGCTCAACCAAATCGGCACGCTCACCGAAACGCTGGATGCCATTCGCATGGCCAACAACGCCGGTTACACCGCCGTGGTCAGTCACCGCTCCGGCGAAACCGAGGACACGACCATTGCCGACCTGACCGTGGCGGTGAACGCCGGCCAGATCAAGACCGGTTCAGCCTGTCGGACGGATCGTGTCTGCAAATACAACCAATTACTCCGGATTGAGGAACAGCTGGGCAAAAACGCGATCTTTGGCGGCGCGATTTAAAGAGTGATCATGAACGTCTGGCTGACAATTTACAGGGTTGCCATGATCGTCTTTGTGGCGATGGTGATTGTCGCTGTCGTCAGTCTGTTTCTGCCCAAGATCCGTCAGAACCAGGAGCGCCAGCGCAAGCTGACAGTTTTGGAAGAGGAAAATCGTGCCAAGGAAGACATGGTCAAGCAATTGCAGTCACAGCAAGACCGGTTCCTGTCGGATTCGCGGTACGTGGAACGCGTCGCACGCGAGGAGCTGGGCAAGGCCAAGGCCGGTGAAACTATTTTCCGCTTTACCGAGCGCAAGACCAATGCGTTCCGGGTCCGGCCCTGATGTTTGTGCATAGGAATTTCGAAGTTCATTATTTATCACGTGTTCGGAGTGGTTTGTCATTCCCGCGAAGGCGGGAATTCAGGAAAAAGAACTTCTGGATTCCCGTTTGCACGGGAATGACAGAAGGGGCTTATTACATTGCGCCCGAATAAGAGTTTCCGCCGCGGTGGCCTAATTGGATTTGCCATTCATCGTTAATTCCATGCATTTTATCCCGGGCATTGATATCCTGCTGACCCGTCACTGGCATTGGCTGGAAGGTAAACGCATCGGATTGGTAAGTCATCTGGCCGCCGTTGATGCCCACGGGATGACGTCGGCCGAGCGGCTGTGGCGGGGTCGTGCCCCAGCACGGGGGCGTGCCTTGAACCTGTGCGCCTTGTTCGGGCCGGAGCATGGTTTTTTCGGCCTCGGCGATGCCGGCCAGAAGCTATGGCACCGGCGGCATCCGGATTGGGGGCTTCCGGTCTATTCCCTGTATGGTTCGGCGCGTCGGCCAACCCCGGCCATGTTCAAAAACCTGGACGTGCTGGTCGTTGATCTCCAGGATCTCGGGGCGCGCTGTTATACCTATGTTACCACCTTGCGCTATGTGCTGGAGCAGGCTGCCGCAATGGGCAAGGAGGTCGTGGTGGCCGATCGCCCTATTCCCCTGCCGCGCATTGTGGATGGCCCGATGCTTGATCCCGCCTTTGAAAGTTTTGTGGCGGGTGTGCGTGCTCCCATGCACTATGGCATGACGCCCGGCGAAATGGCGCTTTGGCTCAAAGCCGACCTGGGACTGGATGTGTCGCTCCGGATCGCGCGGATGCAAGGGTATGCGCGCGCGACGGCGCGCGGCGCGGACTGGCCGCCCTGGATTCCACCCTCACCCGGCATTCGCGCATGGGAGACCGGGCAGTGTTACCTGGCCACCGTATTTAGCGAGGCCCTGCCGGTCATCAACATCGGGCGGGCATCCAACCTGGCCTTTCAGGCATTTGCCGCCCCGTGGCTGAAAAGCGCTCCGGTATGCGAGCGGCTGAATGCGCGGCGTCTGCCGGGCGTGTCGTTTTACGCGCACCCGTACTCGCCTGGGCGGACAAGTCGGCGGGACACATCGGCGCAGCCTGGTACCGTGTTTGATGGTGTCCGCCTCGCGGTAACCAATCCCAATATATTCCACCCCGTTTATACCGGGGTTTCCATCCTGGCCTGTCTGCAGGAACTGTATGGTAGGCGCAAAGTCTGGAAGCACGCGGGCGCGCGCGAGGATTTCTTCGATAAACTCTATGGCACCGATGCCGTCCGCCGCGCGCTACAGGACGGCGCCACGCCGGAACAAATCCGGCGGACGTGGCTTAAGCCTCTGGGGGTCTTCGCGCCAACCCGCGCGGCCGTTCTGCTTTATTAATGGAGTTTAGCCACAAAAAGCACATAATTCACAAAATGAGTATTCACTCTTCTCCGGTCCGGCGTCGGTCGTCTGGCGTCTGGCGTCCATCTTCATTCCTGGCCCGCGTGCGGCGGATGAATCCGCAACTGAAACTGTTCCTGGTGGGGGTTGCGCTCCTGAGCATCACCGGCGGCATCGGCGAAAGCACGTTCAATAATTTTTTGAGCGACACCTTTGACCTGAATGCCGGCACTCGCGGCTTGCTGGAGTTTCCACGGGAATTGCCGGGGCTCCTGACGGCCCTTTTTGCCGGGGCGCTTTTTTTTCTCAGCGAAACGCGTATTGCCGCATTTTCCGCGCTGTGCATCGGGGTTGGAATGCTGGGTATCGCTATCTGGGGCGCCTCCTGGACGGTCATGCTGGTCTTCATGTTTGTCTGGAACACGGGCATGCATATGATGATGCCGGTGCGCTCGTCCATCGGCATGGAATTGGCCCACGCCGAACACAAGGGGCGGCGCCTGGGTCAGGTCCAGGGGGTGGGGATTGCCGCCAGCGTTGTGGGCTGTGCCGTGGTGTGGATCCTGATGAAATACCTGGGCGCCGGGTACCGGACCATGTATATCATCGGCGGGATCGTGGCCTTGCTCGCCGCTATTATTCTGTTCACCATGTGGATGCCGAATGCCCATCTGCAACGTCCGAAATTCGTGTTCCG
>JBDRSI010000369.1:0-7552 GCA_043825055.1 Verrucomicrobiota bacterium | reverse complement strand
GCTCTCTGTTCGCTCAACCGCCTCCGTCCTCCTTTCGGCGGACTTCGGCTTTCGCTCTCCTCCCTCTCTGTTTTTACCGTCGGCTTTGATATTGTTTCGAATTTCGTGCTTCGATATTCGGATTTGAGAGCTTACGACCTTTTCGAGTAAGCTCCTCCTAAGATGCTTGGGAGAAAGATTTCGTTGGCAATACACAATAAGGAGATCGTTTGCCATGGCTACCAAGGAAATGATGGATGGAAATACGGCGGCGGCTACGGTTGCCTATGCGGTCAGTGAAATTTGTGCGATTTACCCGATTACACCCTCGTCCAACATGGGCGAATTGGCCGACGAGTTCAGCGCGGCCGGCCTGAAGAACATCTGGGGCACGGTTCCACAAGTGGTGGAACTGCAGTCAGAAGGCGGTGCCAGTGGCGCTGTGCACGGCGCCCTGACCGCCGGAGCGCTGGCAACCACGTTCACGGCTTCCCAGGGTCTCCTGCTGATGATCCCCAACATGTTCAAGATTGCCGGCGAATTGACCAGCACGGTCTTCCACGTCTCGGCGCGCTCGCTGGCCTGCCAGGCGCTGTCCATCTTTGGCGATCACTCGGATGTCATGGCAACGCGCTCAACCGGCTTTGCTTTGCTCGCCTCCAACAGCATCCAGGAGGTCATGGACCTGGCGCTCATCGCGCACGCGGCTGCTCTGGAGGCTCGAATTCCATTCCTGCATTTCTTCGATGGGTTCCGCACCTCGCATGAAGTTCAGAAAATCGAGGAAGTCGAACGCGACGTCATACGCGCCATGATCAGCGACGATCTTGTGCTGGCGCACCGCCGGCGCGGGCTTTCCCCCGACCGCCCCGTTATCCGCGGCACGTCCCAGAATCCGGACGTATATTTTCAAGGCCGGGAAACCGTCAATCCTTATTACCTGGCCACCCCGGGCATTGTGCAGAAGCAGATGGATAAATTTGCCAAGCTGACCGGCCGGCAGTACAAGCTCTTTGATTACGTGGGCGCGCCGGATGCCGAGAAGGTCATCATCATCATGGGCTCGGGCGCGGAAACCGTCCACGAGACCGTCAACGCGCTGGTGCGGCCAACGCCGCTGGTGGCCCAGGGCAAGAAAGTCGGGTTGTTGAAGGTGCGTTTGTTCCGGCCGTTCGATATTCGGGCATTTATTGCCGCCCTGCCGCCGACGGTCAAGGCCATCGCCACACTGGACCGTACCAAAGAACCGGGCGCCATTGGCGAGCCGCTCTACCTGGATGTGCGCACGGCCATCGGGGAGGCCATGAGCGAGAAATGGATGGTCACGCGCCGGTATCCGACCGTGCGGGGCGGGCGCTATGGCCTGGGCTCCAAGGAATTCACCCCGGCCATGGTCAAGGCGGTGTTTGATAACCTGGCGGGCAAGAAGGGCATCAATCATTTCTCCGTGGGCATTAACGATGACGTCAGCAAGGCCAGCCTGAAAGTGGACAAGCGTTTTCACCTGGAGCATGCCGGCCGCATCGAATGCAAGTTTTACGGCCTGGGCTCCGACGGCACGGTCGGCGCCAACAAGAATTCGATTAAGATAATCGGTGACGAGACCGAAAACTATGCCCAGGGCTATTTCGAGTACGACTCCAAGAAGGCCGGCGCGATTACCATTTCGCACCTGCGTTTCGGGCCGACGCCCATCCAGAGCCCGTATCTTTGCACGCGGGCCGATTTTGTGGCCTGCCATAATTTCTCGTTCCTCGAAAAATATGACCTGCTCACGGACGCCAAGGATGGCGCCGTGTTCCTGCTGAATAGTCCTTACAGTGCCGAGGAAATCTGGGCGCACATGCCCGACGAGATTGAGCGCCAGATCATCAAGAAGAAAATCAAGTTTTACGTGATTGACGCCATCAAGCTGGCCAAGGAGCTCAAATTGGGCGCCCGCATCAACACGATTATGCAGACCTGCTTCTTCAGCATCTCCGGCGTTCTGCCCGGCGACAAGGCCATTGCCGCGCTCAAGAAGGCGATCGAAAAGACCTATGGCCGCAAGGGCGCCGACGTGGTGGCGATGAACTTCAAGGCCGTGGACTCCGCCGTGGCTGCCTTGCAGGAAGTCAAGGTGCCGGCGCGCCCGGCCGGCAAGATCAAGATGCCGCCGGTGGTAGTTCCCGACGCCCCGGACTTCGTCAAGAACGTGACTGCTACCATCATGAGCCAGAAGGGCAATACCCTGCCGGTCAGCGCCATGCCCTCCGACGGCACCTGGCCGACGGGCACGACCAAATTCGAGAAGCGCAATATTGCCACGGACATTCCGCAATGGGATACGGCGCTCTGCATTCAGTGCGGCCAGTGCTCGCTCGTCTGTCCGCATGCCGCTATCCGCGTCAAGGTGTATGGGCAAGAGCGCCTGGCCAAGGCGCCGGCCACGTTCAAGTCGGCGGAAGCCAAGGGCAAGGAATATGCCGGCATGAAATTCACCGTCCAGGTCGCGCCGGAAGACTGCACTGGATGCGGCGTGTGCGTGCAGAATTGTCCGGGCCGGGAACGGGACGCGGCCACGAAGCAGGAAACCGGCCGTCGCGCGATCAATATGGCGCCCCAACTGCCGTTACGTCAGCCGGAGTCGGAGAATTTCGCGTTTTTCATGAGCATTCCGGACATGGATCCGAAGCTCTACAACCGTGCCACGGTCAAGGGGAGCCAGTTTGTGCGCGCCATGTTCGAGTTCTCCGGCGCCTGCGCGGGCTGTGGCGAGACGCCCTACGTCAAACTGCTCACCCAGCTTTTCGGCGATCGGGCGCTGATTGCCAATGCCACGGGGTGCTCGTCCATCTATGGCGGCAACCTGCCGACGACGCCTTACACGACGCGCGAGGATGGGCGCGGGCCGGCCTGGTCCAACTCGCTGTTTGAGGACAATGCCGAATTCGGTTACGGCATGCGGCTGGGAGTGGACAAGTTCCGCCAGGTTGCCCTGGAACTGATGGATAAAGGATGCGATTGCGCCGCCTGCGGCGATCTGAAGCCGCTCTTTGACGAACTGCGCAATGCCGACCAGTCCACGCCCGCCGGCATTGAGGAACAGCGCGCACGGGTGGCGAAGCTGAAAGACATGCTGGCCAAATGCACAAACAATGAATGGGCCAAGCAAATGCTTTCCGTATCCGATTACCTGGTGAAAAAATCGGTCTGGATCCTCGGCGGTGACGGCTGGGCTTACGACATTGGCTACGGTGGTCTCGACCATGTGCTGGCCAGTGGCCGCAAGGTAAATGTCCTCGTGCTGGATACCGAAGTATATTCCAATACCGGCGGCCAGGCTTCCAAGTCCACCCCCATGGGCGCAGTGGCCAAGTTTGCCATGGCGGGCAAGCCGCTGATGAAGAAGGATCTCGGCATGATCTGCATGACCTACGGCAATATCTACGTGGCGGCCGTTGCGCTGGGCGCCAATCCGAACCAGACGGTGCGGGCCTTTGCCGAGGCCGACGCCTACGAGGGGCCTTCGATTGTCATTGCCTATTCGCACTGCATTGCGCACGGCATCAACATGACCAATGGCCTGACGGCCCAGAAGGAAGCCGTGCAATCGGGGCGTTTCCCGCTCTACCGCTACAATCCGGAACTGACCAAGCAGGGCAAGAACCCCCTGACCTTGGACAGCAAACCGCCGGTTGAGAAATACAGCGAATCTGTAATGAAGGAAAACCGGTTCCGCGTGTTGAAGCAGAGTTATCCGGAGAACGCCAAGCGGCTCATGGAACAGGCCGATAAACTCGTGGCCGCCCGGGCCGATCTCTACCAGAAACTGGCGGGCCTGCCGCCCTGCACCGGTGAACTTCCGGCGGCGGCATCGGCCGCATCGGCGGCATCGGCGGCGGAACAGAAAGGGCAAGTTGGAGTTACTAAACAGGAATAAACTATGAACCAATCCGTGGAAGCTTTTATGGACCGGGTTGTGGCGCGCAATCCGGGCGAACCGGAATTTCATCAGGCGGTGCGGGAAGTTGCCGAAAGCCTGATGCCGTTGGTGGAGAGCGCGCCGGCCTATCGTCATGAAAAAATACTCGAGCGGCTGGTGGAGCCGGAGCGGATCATCATCTTCCGGGTGCCCTGGGTGGATGACCGCGGTGAGATCCATGTCAACCGCGGTTTCCGGATCGAGATGAATTCAGCCCTGGGTCCCTACAAGGGCGGTCTGCGGTTCCATGCCTCCGTGACGCTCAGCATCCTCAAATTTCTGGCGTTCGAGCAGTGTTTCAAGAATGCCCTGACCACGCTGCCCATGGGCGGGGGCAAGGGCGGCTCCGATTTCGATCCCAAGGGCAAGAGCGACATGGAAGTCATGCGGTTCTGCCAGGCGTTCATGAGCGAGCTCTTCCGCCATATCGGTCCGAACACCGACGTGCCGGCCGGCGACATCGGGGTAGGGGGGCGCGAGATCGGCTATCTCTTTGGACAATATAAAAAGCTTCGCAACGAATTCACGGGCGTGCTTACCGGCAAGGGCGTCAGTTGGGGCGGCTCGCTGATGCGGCCGGAAGCGACGGGCTATGGCGCCGTTTATTTTGCCCAGGATATGCTGGCAACGCGCAAACAAACCTTTGAGGGCAAGACGGCGGCGGTCTCCGGCTCGGGCAACGTGGCGCAGTACGTGATTGAAAAACTTATGCGCTTGGGCGCCAAGGTGATCACGCTCTCCGATTCCGCCGGCACCATTGTGGATGAGGCCGGGATCGGCGAGGAAAAGCTGGCCTGGGTGATGGAATTGAAAAATGAACGCCGCGGCCGGATTCAGGAATATACCGAAAAATTTCCGGGTGCCAAGTTCCTGAGTGATCAGCGGCCCTGGTCGGTAAAGTGCGACCTGGCTTTTCCTTCCGCCACGCAGAACGAAATCACAGCGGCGGATGCCCGCGCGCTGGTGAAAAACGGCTGTATCTGCGTCTGCGAAGGGGCCAACATGCCGACCGAGCCCGAAGGCGTGGACGTGTTTTTAAAGGCCAAAATCCTATATGGTCCCGGCAAGGCGGCCAATGCCGGCGGTGTGGCCACCTCCGGACTGGAAATGTCGCAGAACGCCATGCACCTGAGCTGGCCCAAGGAGGAAGTGGACAAGCGCCTGTGTGAAATTATGCGTGCCATCCACGAGTCGTGCGTGCATTACGGGCGCGAAAAGGATTTCATCAACTACGTCAAGGGCGCCAACATCGCCGGCTTCCGCAAGATCGCCAACGCCATGCTTGCCCAGGGCGTGGTGTAATTATTCCACGGATGTCTTTTTCTGATAGCGCAAGTGCGGGATGCGGTATTGCGCGGCGATCCGCCGGTTGGCCTCTTCAAGGGTGGCTTTATCCAGCGCCAGGTCCACGCCGCATCCCAGGAGCGACACACTTCGCAAGCCGCCGGAGCCATCCACGGCTCGGAAGACATCGGCCATGTTTCGAACACTTTGGCCATTGACCTTGGTGACCACTTGGTCATGGAATTCCTGGTAGCCGATATTGATGGAATCCGGCAGGACCATTGCGAGCAGAACCCCGTGGTCCCCGCTCTGGCGCGCAAATTTGTCCTGGTGCAAATAGTAATGCACCAGGCGCGGGTTCATCTGGAGTTTCCAATTCTCGCCGGAGGCGCGCAGGTACTGCCCGGTCAGTTCCCGCAGGACCAGCCCGCCCGCCACCAGGTATTCCACGCTCTCGCTGCCGATGGCTTCCGGAATAAACTCGTCACGGTCCCTCTGACGCATGAGCAGTACCTGCACAGCGCATGGCTTTTGATCCCGCACGAGCGCAACCGGAACGCGATCACCCGCCGCGCGGCGACCGCCAATGAGATACGCCAGCCGCAAGCGGCCGAAGTCCGTATCGGTGTAATAACCCTGGGCGTCAATCGGAATCCCGTCCCAGGTCGTGATGACGTCACCCGCCTGTAGAACATCGGCGGCGCCGGAGCCGGGCGTCGTTTTCGTGACCACGATGCCGCCCTGTGTTTCGGGCACGCCCAGATAGCGGCGTTTGACGGGATCCAACAGCGACTCGAACTGGAAACCGGCCCAGGCCAGTCCTTTATATGGCGGCGTGTTGACATCGGCAATAAACCGGCGGAGGGTAGTGCAGGGGATGAACAAGCCCGTCTGCGTTTTCTTATCATACGCCACGCTGAGGCCTGCCAACTGTCCGTTGAGCAACGCCGGTGTCCCGTTGCCGTCAATGCTCGATTGCGTCAGCACCTTGAGCGCCAGCGGGCGGGGCGATGCGGAGGCAGATAGCTCCACCACCTGTCCTTCGCTGGTCTGGAATTCGCCGGTCTTTTCCAGCTTTACGATAGTCAGCCGGTCGTCGCGCCGAATGGTGTCGGCCAGTGCCATGGGAAGGAGCGTATTGGCGGCCGCACTATTACTAAATGTCAGGAGCGCAGTGTTGATCTGGTCATCGGCTTCCAGCACCGTGGCCGCCAGCTTGGCGCCGCTCTTGGCCCGGCGTAGTTCCACCTGGGTCTGGTTGCGCACCAGGTCCTCGGTGGTCAGGACTTGGCCCGCGCTGATGACCACGCCGTAGCCCTGGCGGACAGCGGAGGCTTTTTTACGCCAGGGAATCTTGGGGTCATGGTCCTGGTAGGTGACCGTGATTTCCACCACGCTGGCATCGTAATCCGGCGCCGGCGCCGCAACCGTCGGCGTGGGCAGGGCGAGCAGGAGGCCGGCCATGAGCGTGAAGAGCGTTGTTAGCACTTTAACCATTAGAAACCGCCATAAAAAACAAGAAAAGAAATCGGAACATTGCCCGCGAAACACGCGAAAGGACGCGAAAAAAGAAAATATTTTCCTTTTAATTTTAGCGTTTTTTTAGCGTGTTTAGCGGGCAAATTCTTTGGGTTGCCACGCCGCTTGCGGAGCGTAAGCGTAGTGACGCGGCGGGCATAGCCCGCGCTCATTTCCGCACCCCCACCGGTTCAAGATGGGACATATCGGGAATATTATAACGGCGCTGAATAACGGGGTCCGCCCGCTCCGTTTCAGCGGCGTCCAGAATCAAGGGGTTCGGATCATCTAAAAAACGGATGACGTGAAAACTATTGGTTGGGTGCGAAAATGCGGCGGGCAGGTCCTTCATGTTGCGGATGGGAAGGCCGTTGATTTCGCGCACGATTTTATTCAAGTAAGGCTCATCGTACGCATTCACCGGGTGGGCCAGCCGGTTTCGTAAGACGACGAACTGGTCGCGCCCGCTAATCAAGCCATCCACCTTGGCAAAGGTGGCGTAATACAGCAGATGATGGGCGGACCACTGATTCAGTTCCCTGCCGGCGGCCATCAGCAGGCCGCGGCTCAGCGGTGCAAAGACCAGCCCGCCCAGGACAAAATATTCCGGGCGGCGTTCGTAAGCATACCGGAATGCAAAAGGATCGTTGCGGTTGGCCAGCGGCACGGAGATATCCATGGTTTGCCCGTTGCGCCAGATCTTGAACGCCACGGCTTCGCCGCATTGCTTGCGCTCCAGGAGTTCCACGTATTCGATCGTCTGGCCGTCCAGGCGGACCGTGCCATCGTTGGCGATGGCATGGCCGG
>JBDRSI010000368.1:0-3120 GCA_043825055.1 Verrucomicrobiota bacterium | reverse complement strand
AATCGCAGATTTGGGCCATTTTTGAGATCCCTCATTGAATCAATCGATTTTCCTTGAATCTCCTCGTTTGGCACGGCACTCTACCCCCATTCAATAGGCATTCACAAAGACGTCACCCCACGCCAGTAGCATGTGTTGCGCCGGCTACTGGCTCGCGGATGCTGTAATGAGACGGGTGGCCCGCGGCCACGAAAGAACACTCATGCCCATTCAAAAAGTAAGCGTGGTCATTCCCGCCCGGAACGAAGAGGCAACCATCGGCCCGGTCCTCGACGAACTGAATGCGGCCATTGCCCGCCTGCCGCGCTATCGGTTCGAAACCCTGGTCGTCGTGGATAACCCGCAGGATCCGACCATCGGCGTGGCCCAGGCTAAGGGCGCCCGGATCGTGTTGAATCCGCGCGCCATCGGCAAGGGCGCCGCGCTGGCCACGGGCTTTGACCAATCCACCGGCGACGCCATCATCATTTTCGATTCCGACGGCTCCCACAACCCGCGCGATATCGGCATTTTCCTGGACGCGCTTGAGCACGGCGCCGGCCTGGTGGTGGGCTCGCGCGTGCTGGGCGGCAGTGACGACCATAACGTGATTCGGCTCTTCGGCAACGCGGTCTTCACGCTCATGTTTTCCATCCTTTTCGGCACGACCATCATGGACGTGCTGAACGGCTACAAGGCCTTTGTCCGCGATGTGGCCGTCGGCTACAAGCACAAGGCCAAGGGATTCGACTGCGAAATTGAAATCGCGGCCCGCGCCATCCGCCAGGGCTACCCGCTGGTTGAGGTCACCACCCATGAAAACAAGCGGGGCAGCGGCAAGATGAAGTCCCGTGCTTTTCGGGACGGGTTCGCGATCATGCTGGCCGTCCTGCGCGAGGGGCTGGCCTACCGCGCCTGGCGGCTCTGCCACTGGCGGCGGCCCAAAGAATTTGCCCGCTAACCTGACCTATTCATGAAGATTTGAATTCTTCATGAACAGGTCACCCTAAGGGCTTCGACGTAAGCGACTAAGGTCGCTTGTGCTCAGGGTTAGCCTTGAGCAAGCCTGCGATTTATGCAGGCGCGTCGAAATTTCAAAGCCCTTGGCTTTGAAATGCTTATGAATGAAAATGTAATTTTCATGAATAATGCAGGCTAAACACGCTAAATTTAAAAAGTAAAAATATTGCTTTTTTCGCGTCCTTTCGCGTGTTTAGCGGGCAATGTTCTTTTCTTGTTTTTTATAGCGGTTTCGAGTGGAGACTAAGACACGCCATGAAGGTCCTTTTTGTCTATCCCGATATCGGCGTGCGCGGCGGCGCCCGTAGTTACCAGTTCGGCATCGGCATGCTGAGCGCCGTGCTCAAGGCGCATGGCCATGAAACCCGTCTGCATTATATGTTCGGGGCCTACGACCCCGCCCCGCTGAAACGAGCGCTTGCGGTGTACCAGCCGGATTTGATCGCGTTTTCCGCCGTCTCGCCCCAGTTCCGGTTCGTGAAACAGATTTTTAAGGATCTTCAGCCCCTGCCGGCCTTCACGATTCTCGGCGGACACCATGCCACGCTCGCGCCGGAGTGCCTGGAATCCATCAAAGGCCTGGATGCAATTTGCATCGGCGAGGGCGAATATCCGCTCCTTGAGC
The DNA here is from genome assembly GCA_043825055.1 of Verrucomicrobiota bacterium. Classification (GTDB taxonomy): domain Bacteria; phylum Verrucomicrobiota; class Kiritimatiellia; order JAAZAB01; family JAAZAB01; genus VSJD01. The sequence goes on along the minus strand of JBDRSI010000368.1, from coordinate 1,496 downwards.
TGGCCGAGGCGCTGAAACAAGGCCGGGACCCCCGCGCCATCCGCAATTTGTGGGTGAAAACCCGCGACTTTGGTCTCGTCAAAAATCCGACGCGCCCCTTTATGGAAGACCTCGACACCCTGCCCTTCCCTGACCGCGAACTGTTTGACTACCAGCAGATCATTAATTCCGACTTCCACACCGCGCTGTTCATGTTTTCGCGCGGATGTCCCTATGACTGCACGTTCTGCAGTAACCACGCCCTGCGCACCCGGCAGACAGGCAAATACGTCCGGTTCCGCAGTGTAGAGAGTTGCCTCCAGGAAATCCGGGCGGTGCTGAACCGTTATACCCTGCGCTCACTTTATTTTAACGACGACTGCTTCACCGCGCGCCGGGATTTTGTGGACGCTTTCTGTGCGCGCTACAGCCGGGAGTGTGCCCTGCCCTTCGCCATCAACGCCCGCCCGGAGACGCTGAACGACGACGTCTGCCGCGTGCTCAAAGCCGCCGGCTGTCAGCGGGTCAGCATCGGGATCGAAAGCGGCAGTGAATCCTTCCGCCGGGAAGTCCTCGGACGGCGCCAATCCAATGACCGGATCGCCGAGGCATTCGCCGCCTGCCGACGAGCGGGGATCAGGACGAAATCATTTAATATTGTCGGCTTCCCTTACGAAACGCCGGCCATCTTCCAGGAAACCGTGGACCTCAACGCACGCATTCAGCCTGACAGCGTTATTATCGGCATCTTCGAGCCGTACCCCGGCACGAAACTGGCGGAGGTGTGTCTGCAGGAGGGTTTTATTCCCAAGGACCAGCCACGCCCGCAGTCGCTACGCTCCAGCGTTGCGGGCGGGCCGGACGCCTGGTTCATGGGCCGGATGGACACCATCCTGACCATGCCAACCTTCCCGCGCCGGGAGATTTTGCGCTGTTTCCGTAATTTTGCGTATCAGGTGTATAAGCAACACGCGCCACTCAAGGCGCTTTTTTATAAAATTTATTATTCCCCGGCCGGCGAGCGGCTGATCCGTGCGCTCGCTCCCGTGAAGGATGTTTTGCGACGAATGATAATGGGGGTGTGATCTGGAAGTGCGTGAAGGGTTAAGCGAAGAGCGGAACAAGTTCAAAATCCGCGTGGCCGCTACGCGCCAGCGTTGCGGGCGGGCCACGCCCGGCGGCAGGAAGCAACGCGGCGCCGGTGCGCCTGGAAATCTGGGACAAGCACCGGTTGTTCCTGATGTTTACGGGTAAATTATAGCGGGACGATATGACAACCGCATTGAATATAAAAATGGCGGGGGTTTGTAAATTGCTGTTTCTCACGGCAACTGTTCTGTTGCTGACATCTTGTCTTACCGTGAATCGGGACTTATTCAAGCGCTCAAACGACACGGAATCTTTACAACGGTATGTTGAAAAAATCCCCCTGAACCTGCGAGTTATCAAAGATAACGGCTTTTTATGGATAACTAATATTGATTCCAACCAATATAAGCAGATTCATGAAACTGATG
>JBDRSI010000367.1:0-4563 GCA_043825055.1 Verrucomicrobiota bacterium | reverse complement strand
AATATGCGAAAGACCGTTTCGTTTCTTCTGTGTTCAAGCAGCGCGGAGATACTCATTCTTATGACGGCGCTTGTATTAGGATTGCCGCTTCCGCTTCTGGCTCTTATGATTTTATGGATAAATCTTGTCATCGACGGCGCGATAACTATTCCGCTCATTATGGAACCGAAAGAAGATGTTATGAACCGTCCACCGGATAAAAAAGATGCGTCAATAGTTACAAAAGAAATGTTAAAGATTTTATTTTTCAGGGTGCCCATTATGGCGGCCGTTGTTCTGGGAATATATGTTTATAAGTTGTCCGGCGGTCATTCGCTTGAGTACATCCGCACTGTGGCTTTTACCACACTCTTTGTGGCTCAATGGGCCAGCGGGATGAGTTCGCGGTCTAACACAATGTCGGTTTTTAAAGGTTTTTTTAGAAACAAATACATTATAGGAAGTTTCGTTGTGGGTTTTGCGCTGCATTTGACGGTCCTATACATGCCGTTTCTGCAGAAGGTTTTTGGAACGGTTCCGCTGACGCTATTCGATTGGTTGCAGATAACATTCGTCGGGAGTTTGGTTTTGGTTGCGGAGGAGATAAAGAAGTTTATATTTGCGCGCAAGCGTCCCCGCTAAAAGACCGCTACAATCCGGAGAATGATTGGCTATGACACCAAAACTGATCGCCCTGATCGTGTTTGCAACCGCTTACCTGCTGTTCGTCCTGTTACCCGCGCGCCGAACCTGGGTCGCTATGGCCGGCGCCATGCTGATCCTGCTGACGGGGACCCTCTCGCCCTTGGCGGTGTTCCAGGCCGTCAACTGGAACGTCATGGGTATTTTCGTGGGCACCCTGGTGCTGGCCGACCTGTTCATCGAAAGCCGGATGCCGGCTTTCCTGGCCGAGCGAATTGTGCAACGCGCGCCCAACACGCGTACGGCCATGCTGTTCATCTGCCTGCTCGCCGGGGGGATTTCGGCCTTTGTCGAAAACGTAGCTACGGTCATGATCATTGCCCCCATCGCCCTGGCGTTAGCCGAAAAACTAAAAATTTCACCGGTCACCTTGCTGATCGCCATCGCCGTTTCCTCCAACCTGCAGGGCGCGGCCACCTTGATCGGCGACCCGCCCAGCATGCTGCTGGCCGGGTTCGCCAAGATGAATTTCATGGATTTCTTTTTCTACAAGGGCCGGCCCAGCTTGTTTTTCGCCGTCGAATTGGGCGCGCTGGCCTCCCTGGTTTACCTGGCCTGGCTCTTCCGGGCGCATCGGCAAAATACCGAACTGCCCTTATCGGAAAAAATTAAAACTTGGTTTCCCACGGTCCTCCTGATCGCACTGATCGGCGCCCTGGCCATGTCCTCGTTCTTCGACGCCGATTTCAGTTATCTGGCCGGTATACTTTGCCTGGTGGCCGCCGGCATCGGCATCGGCCTGGACATGCTCTACCATCGCAGTCCCTTCGTACACCGCCTCAAGGCGCTCGACTGGGATACCACCTTCTTCCTCGTGGGCGTGTTTGTCCTGGTGGGCAGTCTGACCCTCACCGGCTGGACCGAAACCATCGCCACAGCCATGTCGCGAATGATCGGCGGCAATCTTCTGTTTGGCTATGTATTCCTGATTGTCGTGTCGGTCCTGCTCTCGGCCTTTATTGACAACGTGCCGTTCCTGGCCGCCATGTTGCCGGTGGTCATTCTGATTGCACGCAAGCTGGGCGTGGAACCGACCCTGTTTCTCTTCGCGCTCCTGTTGGGCGCCAGTATCGGCGGCAACATCACGCCTATCGGCGCATCGGCCAACATCGTCACCATGGGGTTGCTCAAGAAGACTGGCCACAAGGTCAGTTTCTGGGAATTCAGCCGGATCGGCATCCCTTTCACCTTGATCTCCGTAACGGCCGCCAGCCTGCTGGTCTGGTTCGTATGGGGCCCTTGAGCCGGGGCCAGCAATTCTCATTATGACGTAATCTCGCCTTCCAAACGTGTCATTCCGAGCGCAGCGAGGAATCTCGGCTTTATCAGAAGCTGTTACTGATCAACGAGATCCTTCGCTACACTCAGGATGACAGGTCGGAATTTATTTCCATGTGTCTGGCCATAATGAGAATTGCTGGCCGGGAGCCCACCCGTCGGGGGAAAAAATCCGTTAGTTCATGTGCAGCCAGTGGCCGATGATCGGCGAGAACTTCACCACCATACCGGCCACAACCACGCTCACGATACTCATCAGTTTAATGAGGATGTTCAGCGCCGGGCCCGAGGTATCCTTGAAGGGATCACCGACGGTGTCACCAACCACGGCCGCCCGATGCGCATCGCTGCCTTTGCCGCCCAAATTGCCGCCTTCAATGAACTTCTTGGCGTTGTCCCAGGCGCCACCCGCGTTGGCCATCATCACGGCAACCAGGAACCCGGTGCTCAATCCGCCGGCCAGCAGGCCCATCACGCCGGGCACCCCCAGCACCAACCCGATCGCCACGGGCACAATCACCGCCAGCGCACTCGGCAACACCATGGCCTGTTGCGCGCCGCGGGTGCTGATCGCCACGCAGGCCGCGTAATCCGGCTCGCTTTTGCCGTCCATGATCCCGACGATTTCGCGGAATTGACGCCGCACTTCCTCGACCATTTTGGCCGCCGTGCGGCCCACCGCCAGCATGGTCAAGGCGCAGAACACGCAGACCAGCATCGCTCCGATGAACATGCCCGAAAGTACGGCGGGATTCAGCAACGAGATGTCAAACTGTTTCACAAAGTCCACCAGCGGCTCGGTCATGAGGTAAGAGGAGCGAATCTCGCCGGCCAGCAGCGGCTCCAGCCACTGCTTCTTGTGCTCGGGCGAACCGTAGCGGGCGAGCACTTCCATGTTGCCGGTATCGGGCGCGCTGCAATTGAATACTTCGGCACCCCAGTTGACCCGGCCCATCTCCTCGGCCAGAGGCGCGTACTCGAGATTGGTCAAACCGGGGCTGTAATCGCCGTACTCGTGTGGCAGAAACAGGTTCCACAAGCCCTGTTCCTTGGCTTTTTTCTTCAATTCCTCGATCTGCGGCGGGACCACCCAGAGGTTTTTCGGGTCGTGATTCCAATTGAACACGTCCTCCTCGACCGGGTAGACGTGTTCGTGCATGAAGGCCCTGACTTCGTCGAGCAGGCGGCGGCATTTGTCGTTGTAGCTGAATTCCACGTGGGGTCCCCTCGGTCTCTGTGAACGGATGAAAGCAGTGCATTCTAGCTCGCCAGGGGAGAGGGGACGAACATTCGTGTCTGACGGCGGAAATCGGTTTGGCCGTCCGGCCGGGGACCAACGCCTCCCAATACGGCACCCGCCCCCTGCGCGAGCCCGCTGTGGCATGCTTGGCGGCGCCGTAGTCGTCGACCGAGGAGATCAGAGAACATGTTCATCCGGCTGTTGATTTTGCTGGCCGTGCTGCTGCTCGGCGGTCCCCTCTCGTGCTGGGCCGAGCAGGACGGTCTGCGCATCCTGTTGACCAACGACGACGGCTGGGACTCACCTGGCATCAACGCCGTGGCCGAGGCGCTGCGGGCAGCCGGACACGATGTCACGGTTGTCGCCCCCCTGACCCAGCAGAGCGGTACGGGCATGAAGATCACGCTGGGTGAACTGGCGGTGGTCGAACAGCGTCCCGGCGTGTGGTCGGTGGCCGGCAGCCCGGCCGATGCCGTCGGCGTGGGCCTGCGCCACATCCTGCGCGACAAGCCGCCGGAACTGGTCGTCTCGGGCGCCAATCTGGGGCAGAACCTCGGTGCGAACGTCACCCTCTCCGGCACCGTCGGTGCGGCCATGATGGCCGTCCAGCACGGTGTGCCCGCGGTGGCCGTGTCGGTCGGCCTCGAACTCGCCGAAGCCGCCGCCGAACCGCGCTTCGAGAGTACCCTGGCGGCGTTCCCCGGCGCCGCCGCGCTCACCGCCAGGCTGGTCGCCAACCTCGCCCGTAAGCGCAGCGGCGAACTACTGCCGTCGAACCAGATCCTGAACGTCAACTATCCCCTCCTGGCCTCGGGTCGACCGTTTGGCGTGGTGTGGGCGCGAGCCAGCCGGCACGGCGGTTTCAGCATGACCTACGAGCCCGGGGAAGCCGGCGCGGTCATCAGCGGCATGGCGCACAACCTCGATGGTCAGGCCGAGAGCATCACGGACACCGGGCGCTTCGCCGCCGGCTACGTCACGCTGTCCGTGCTGACGCCCGACTGGAACGCGGACCCGTCCGCCGCGGCCGCGGTGCGTGCACGGGTGGCGGACGTGGAGAGTCTGTTGGCGCCGTGAGCCTGCCGCGGCTCAAGCGTGCACCGGAAAACCGAGCGGCGGAAAGCGCTCGTCGACCGCGGCCTGTCCGGCCATCCAGTCGACGTCGCGGATGCGCGTCGCGAACAGCCAGCCTGCATCGCCGCGGACATACTCGTCGTGGTATGTACCCGTCACGTAAAACCCTGCGCCGTCCGCGGCCGCCACGGCCGTGGCAAGCAGGTAGGCCGTGCCGCGCGCCGCATCCCCCTCGACCTCGATCAGGGGTGAACTTAGGGCCTGTTGATGTTTCATTGTTCGGTGCTGTT
>JBDRSI010000366.1:0-9058 GCA_043825055.1 Verrucomicrobiota bacterium | reverse complement strand
GATTCTGCCCACCAAAAAAGCGCAATTCAATCCGACCACAGATGAACACCGATAGACACCGATTATTATTTACGCGCGTGTTATACTTACAGAATTATCCGTGTTCATCAGTGTCCATCCGTGGTTCAACTGCCGATTGAGGTTTATATCATGCCAATTGCGGGACGGCAATGTCTTTCAATTTAGCTTGATAAAGCCATCAAAGACAACCGCCGTCGCATACGTAAACTCCAAGCCGAACTCCGTGCGACAACCGTGCACGATGACGGGGGATACCTTCCAAAGATGGAATTTGATCCGAAACAGACTTGACTATAGTCGGCCCTATCTTTACCATTAATCCGACATCATAAAAGTTTAATTTTTGAAAAGTGAAAGGAAGATTAAAAATGTCACAACGGAACAAAATCGAGAAACTTGCCATCTTGGGCGGCAAGCCCGTCAAAAATAAACCGTTTGGGCGGAACACAAAACATAATTTGAAAGAATGGGAAGCAATCAGACCGATATTTGAACGGGGCGCTATTCAGATGGCGCGCGGCCCGGAAGTCATGGCCCTGCGTGAAAAATTCAAAAATATGTTCGGGATGAAATACGCCGTTACGACTTCAAGCGGCACCGCCGCGCTTCATACCGCAATGGGCGCGCTCAACATAGGACGGTGCGATGAAGTTATTACCAGCCCCATTACCGACATGGGCACTTTAACCGCCATTCTTGCTCAGAACGCGGTACCGGTGTTCGCCGATGTAGATCCTCAAACGCTTATGATTACCCCCGAATCAATAGAGGCCAAAATATCGCATAGAACAAAGGCCATAATACTTGTTCATCTGGCCGGACTGCCCGCTGATGCCGGAGGCGTCATGCGGGTTGCGCGCAAGCACAGGATAAACGTGGTGGAAGATATGGCTCAGAGTTACTTGACGCAAACAGGCGGCAAATATTGCGGCACATTCGGAAAAATCGGATGCTGGAGTCTTAACGAGTCAAAGCATATAGGCGCCGGCGACGGGGGAATATTGCTGACAAACGACGAAGAAACAGCCAGGCGCGCCGATCTGTTCGCTGATAAATGTTACAACAGAGAAGGCGGCCCTGTTGATCCGTATTTTGCGGCTTATAATTACCGACTGAACACGCTGACGGCCGGCGTCTGCCTGGAACAGCTTAAAAAAGTACGCTGGATTTGTGAAAGGCGCAATAAATACGGAACTCTTCTTGACGGGGAACTTTCAACGATTCCCGGTATCAACAAGGCGAGGCCTGTGCGCAAAGGCGATTTTGCGACCTACTGGTATTACGTTATCCATATAGATACCGCGTTGCTTAACTGCACAAACGTTGAATTTGCAAATGCGCTCAGGGCCGAAGGCATAGATGCGTGGGAATATCATAATAATGTTCTTGAATGGACGCTTTTCAGGGAACACCGGGAAAACAAATATGCCTGCGCCGAACATTGTCCGCTTTACAAAAGAGGCAGACCTGATTATGACGTCAAAAATTTTCCAGGACTCATGGAAGTTAAACGGCATTCAATCAGAATGAGTATGAACGAATTCTGGACACGCCGGGATATCAACGACATAATAAAAGCTGTACGCAAGGTGGCGGTGTATTTTGGCGCTTTAACCATGGATAACCGCGACAAAATTTAGGTTTTGCGTTTGACAACCGTTACGCTGTCCACAGCGGCGGTTTTCGTAACGGCAAACAGAAGAAAAAGCGCCGCGCATTTGGCAAGAACGTAAAAACGTGATCTTAGCCCGTATGTTTCGTTCCAGCGAATGGCGTATATATGAGTATAGCGTCATTCACTGCGCCTCGCATCCAAGCCATCAAATAATGCCGGCATCGCTCAAATACCCATGTAACCGAGGCAGCATGAAATATCGGAACGTCGCGTGGCATAAAATTGACGCGTGCGTTGAAACGGTGGGCCGGACCATCCGCGCCGCGCGGTTCCAACCGGACTGCATTGTCGCCATTCTCAAGGGCGGCCTGGTGCCCGCACGCCTGCTCTCCGACTTTTTCGGCTCCATTGAAATCTATCCCATTCGCGTCAAGGCCTACGTCAAAACACGCAAGCTGGCCCGCGGACGGCTCGAAGCCTTCCGGTATCCCATTGGGCGCAAAAACGTGCTCCTGGTAGACGACATTCACGATTCCGGCCAGACACTGCAGAAAGTGATTCGCCTTCTCCAACGCCGCCGCCCGCGTGCCCTGCGCACGGCCACCCTGTTTTACAAGCATAACGCGCTACATCCGCCCGACTTTCATGCGCGCACGGTCGCGCCCGACGTCTGGGTGGTCTTCCCGTGGGAAAGACACGAAGCGTGCGGAAGACAGACGACGGACGACAGACGACAGACGCCAGACCAGAGAAGAAAGGAAGCATGCGGAAGAAAGAACGGCCTCATTTTTGTGACCTGACTTTTGCATGCCCGCGCTTGGACAGGCATATAGCCGCGGGTTTCAGCGCGTTTTTAAGCTCAAACAACTGGTCGCGCAACATGGCCGCGCGCTCGAATTCCAGCGCCTCGGCGGCCTCCAGCATTTCCCGCTCGATATCCTGGATGGCTTCGTGAATGTCAAACTCCTCGTCCGCTGCGCGCAAGACCCGGCGCTCGATGGACGCGCCTTCCTGACGGAACACCAGGCTTTCCTTGATACTTTTCTGAATGCTCCGCGGCGTAATGGCATGGGCCTTGTTGTAGGCCCCCTGCAGACGGCGGCGGTCTTCCATGACCGCCAGCGCGCGGCGCATGGAGTCGGTTACCCTATCCGCATACATGATTACGTGGCCGGTTACATGCCGCGCGGCACGGCCGGCCGTCTGAATCAGCGCCGTTTCCGACCGCAAGAAGCCTTCCTTGTCCGCATCCAGGATTGCCACGAGCGACACCTCCGGCAGGTCCAGTCCTTCGCGCAGAAGATTAATGCCCACCAGGCAGTCCACCTCGCCCTTGCGCAGGCCGCGGAGCACCTCCACCCGCTCAATGGCGTCAATATCCGAATGCAGGTACGTGACACGCAGACCGGCCTCGCCGAGATAATCGCTCAAATCCTCGGCCGTCTTCTTGGTCAGCGTCGTCACCAACACGCGCTCGTGGCGCTCGGCCCGCGCGCGCACTTCCTCAATCAGGTCGTCAATCTGGCCTTTCAACGGACGCACCGTGACGACCGGATCCAGGAGGCCAGTGGGCCGGATGATTTGCGGCACCGACGGTGGCGACACCTCGCGCTCATAAGGGCCCGGCGTGGCCGACATGCAAATGATTTGACCGGTCCGGCCAAAAAACTCGTTGAACGCCAACGGCCGGTTATCGCGCGCCGAGGGCAGACGGAATCCGTGCTCGATGAGCACGTTCTTGCGCGCCTGGTCGCCGTTATACATCCCGCGCAGTTGCGGCAGGGTAACGTGGGACTCGTCCAGGACGGTCAGGAACTCGCCGGGGAAATAATCCAGCAACGTGGCGGGCGGCTCGCCCGCGCGCCGAGCGCTGAGGTGCCGGGAATAATTTTCGATTCCCGAACAGTAGCCCATTTCGCGCAGCATTTCCAAGTCATACATCGTGCGCTGTTGAATGCGCTGAGCCTCCAACAGCTTCTGGTTGGCCTCGAACCAGGCGATGCGCTCTTCCATCTCCGCGCGAATGCGTGGCAAAGCGCTTTCAATGCGGTTGGCCGGCATCACAAAATGCTTGGCCGGTGAAATCGTCAGGGTCGTCAGCGACCCCTGCACTGCGCCGGTCAGAGTGTCAATGCGTTCCAGGTTTTCCACTTCATCCCCGAAAAACTGCGCGCGCACGCCGGCAGTGGAATATGACGGAAAAATATCCAGCGTGTCGCCCCGCACACGGAATGTGCCCGGCTGGGGCTCGTAATCATTGCGGGTGTACTGGATATCCACGAGCCGGCGTAAAAGGCCATCGCGATCCAGGCGCTCGCCCCGTTTGATGGTTACCAGCATCTCGCGGTAATCCTCGGGCGAGCCCAAACCGTAAATGCACGAGACGGAGGCCACGATGATTACGTCGCTCCGGTTCATCAGCGAATTGGTGGCCGAGAGCCGCAAGCGCTCAAGATCCTCATTAATGGAAGCATCCTTCTCGATATAGGTGTCGGTCTGCGGAATGTAGGCTTCCGGCTGATAGTAATCGTAGTAACTGACAAAATACTCGACGGCGTTTGCGGGGAAATAGGCCTTGAGCTCCTGAAAGAGCTGGGCCGCCAGGGTCTTGTTGTGCGAAACGATCAGCGCGGGCTTACCCCACCGGGCAATCACGTTGGCAAGCGTGAAGGTCTTACCCGAACCCGTCACGCCTTCCAGGGTCTGGAAGCGTTGACCGGCCGCCAAGCCGCAGACCAGGGCTTCCATGGCCTGTGGCTGATCGCCCGCCGGCGCATACGGCGCCTTCAATGCATAAGGAGAGGACATAAAAATGCGGAATTAAGAATACCAAAGCCAGGGAATCAGAACCCAGGACAGCACCTAAATATTAACATTGGCAATTTGCCAGGACTAAGAGTTGACCGCAAGAATATGCTTAAAATTTATCCCGCAATTTGACATATTCATCTATCATTGCCATGAAGTTGTCGTATTTAACGCCATAGGCAATGGAGTGGCTCGGGCCAAGAATAAATCCCCCTCCGGGGGCCCCGCGCTCCATTGCCGTCTGGACTTCTTTGCGCGTATCGTCCGGCGTTCCGGCAATTAAAACCTCCACCGCAACGCCTCCCCAGAATGTTACTCTGTCGCCGAACATTTTTTTCAGTTTTCCAATTTCCATCCCTGCGGTTGTCTGCAGCGACTGATAGCAGTCTATTCCAGCCTCTATAAACATATCCATAAGCGGGATATTCATTCCGCAATTATGAAAAACGATCTGGTCCGCATATTGCCTGATTATGGCAATGCTTTCTTTCAGATAGGGCAGGCAGAGTTCACGGAACATATCCGGAGAAATAAAAGGACCGTTGGTTCCCGCCATATCCTGTGCGGTATTAACGCCTGCGCTTCCTTTGCGGACGCTGGCGCCGACGGTTTTTTTCAGCATTGCAACTGTGCGCCGGTTTGCCGCATGGATTACTTCGGAATGTAGCGCATACGTCAGCATGGCGGTATCAAAGTTGCCGAGCATCGGCATTGCGGCAATTCCCACCGCGCTGCAGATATAGCGTTCTTCGCCAAGTTTGGCGATCAGATAGTCAAGTGCCTCAAAAACTGAATCGTCGGCAGGCGCTGTGTCCGGCGGGGTTGAGAAATCTTCGACCGTATATTCTTTTTTGAGCATTGGGTCGTGAACGCACATAATGTCGTTGGCTTCAATAATCGCTTGAAATATGCGGCCTTGTTTGTCTTCCCACTTTTCGTCCGCAATTTTTTTTAACCGCTGCGGCTCGTAGTCTTTGGGCGGCAGAAGCGCCGCTTCTATCGGCATGATCATATCGGCACAGTCTATTTTGCGGTAAAAATCAACAGTGTCCTTTTTATAGCTTTCAGCCACTTCGTCACGCCGCCCATCGGCAAGGGCAAGCATTGAGCCGATCTTATCACGCACAAACGTTTTTCTTCCGATAACCCGTGAAACTGTGTCGCAATCCACGGCGTAAAAACCAAGCGGTATTTTATCAACCGGCTTACGCGCGATGGCATTATAAACTCTTTCTTTACCGGTCATGTAATGTTTCCTTGTTGTTAAAGATATGTGCGTCCATATTATTATGTATTATGGGATTATTCATAAGAATGCAGAATTTAGAGGATGGAGGATAGAAATCCCGAGTCTAAACAAACAATTTGTTTGTCATTCTTTTTATCCTTCCTTCTGCATTCTGCATTTATTTTAGTTTCAGCATGCGATCCAGGGCTTTGCAGGCATTTACGCGCAGAGGCTCGGGCACGCGCACGACAAGCTCCTCCGGCCACTGCTCCAGCAGGGCCAGAAGCTTGGCTTCCGTCGTCAGGATCATATTCCGGCAGACCGATTGCCGGAGCGGCACGATCGTCAGCCGCCCGCGATGCTGGCGCGCCAACCGGTCCACCAGGTGAAACTCCGTGCCAATGACCACGGTTGTCCCCACCGGCGCCGCCTCAACGTACCTGATGATCTGGGAGGTGGAGCCGTGGGCATCCGCCAGGCGGGCGGCGGCCGCCGGCGTTTCCGGATGCACAATGATTCGCGCACCCGGATACCGTCGGCGGGCCGACATGATATCGTCCACCGTAAAGGTATGCACGTGGCAATATCCCTTCCAAACCAGCACCCGCGCGCGGGCGACTCCATCAACACCCACCCCACCCCATGCTTGCCCGGGATCATAAACCGCTACGGCCTCGTCCGGCAGTCCCAGGTCACGGGCCGTATTTACCCCGAGGTGCTCATCGGGGATGAATAGAATGCGCTTGCCCTGGCCTGACATCCACTGAAACACCTTGACCGCGTTGCTCGACGTGCAGGTACTGCCGCCATGTTCGCCACAAAAGGCTTTGACGGCGGCGGAACTGTTGACATAGACTATCGGGACCCAATTGGATGTCACCGATTGGATCTCCTGCCAGACCTGCTGAACCTCGCGCAGGGGCGCCATGTCGGCCATGGGACAGCCCGCATGGATATCCGGCATGTAAACTGCCTGATGCAGGCCGCTCAGAATATCCGCCGATTCCGCCATGAAATGCACGCCGCAGAACACAATGCGCTCGGCTTCATTTTCGGCGGCGGCGCGGCGCGACAATTCCAGCGAATCGCCGGTCACATCCGCATGCCGGAGCACTTCATACTGCTGGTAATAGTGCCCCAAGATGAATAGTTTTTTACCCCATTGCTTCCGAAGGGCTTCTATGGATACGCTTGCGTTCATGTCACACGCGCCATGTTATCAACCCAATTATGATGTATCATTCCGTTAAGTGTGATCGAATTCGGTTCGACACACGGTTGCATCGCTATCGCGCAAATCAATAGTTGTTAACTATTGTGTCGTTTATTGGCTTTAATTGACTTACGCAAACAGCACAAAATTCTCTTCTTTTCCTCTGCCATATAGAAATCGCGCCTGATTGTCAGGCGCGATGGCGTCCGCGACACGCATTTCGGTTTCCGCCAACTTACGGAATTCGAAAAGGATCGGCAAGTTTGCCGTAGATGTCGGCGCGCGGCGCGAAGCGCTGGATATGTATCCGCGCGAGCGCCGAAAACCGACAGATGCGGCAAAATCACCGGCCCTTTTCGAAAGAAATACGTGGCGCGTCTGCCCCGCCAACCAAACCTGCCCAGCTATCACCAAACAATTAATTCTACACCCGGCATCACATATACCAATATAGGGGCCAATATACTACCGGCACCATGGAGGCGCCACTAAAATTCGTCAGGCGCCGGGTAGCGCCGCTATGATAACGAATGAACCATTCCGCACGCTCGCGGGAATACACCACCAGGTCAGAAACCCCGTCGCCATCGAAATCACCGGGAACCGGCATGTAGGGATAATCGCCCCAGTGATATCCGTTCAGCACCCAACCCGCCACGGGCGAATAGACATACCAGGCGCCATTCCAGTAGTCATAGAGCGCGAGATCCGAAACGCCGTCTCCATCGTAATCACCCGGTACGGGCACCAAGTGCGGGCCGCCAAAATTGCCGTGATCAACCCTTCCGTTTTTGGCATAAAGGATGAACCAATCGCCCGTGGTTTCCGAATACAGGGCAAAGTCCGATTGGCCATCGCCATTGTAATCACCCGGCACGGGGAAAAAACCCGGGGCACCGAAACTACCGCCATATACCAGCCACACGCGATCACGCGCTGAAAAAACATACAACGCCCCATTGTTCGTATCATAGAGCGCCAAATCCGTGAACCCATCGCCATTGTAATCGCCGGGCACGGGAATAAACGCATCGCCGCCAAATCCGGTCGTGGCTTCGACCATATCATTCTCAAGGTAAAACACGCTCCAATAGCCTCCGCTCGGTCCATACACCATCGCATCCGATTTCCCGCCGCCGTTATAATCGCCCGGCACCGGCAGATAAGTGCTGGATCCGAAATTCACGCCGTAGGCCAGCCAGTTCTGGTTGAGGGACGACCAGATATACCAGTTGCCGTTACGGGTATCATACAGCGTGAAATCGCCACACTGGTCGCCATCGTAATCATTGTTAAGCCCCAATGCGCGCAGATTTGAGGTTGGCGGTGTATTGCCATCCACCCCCACCGCCAACCAGGCGGCCTGCACACTTGTCGTCCAAGCGGGGTCGAGATCCTGGGCCGCGGAAAGCCAGGCGATCCGCGCCGCACGGTAATCGGTGCTCGGGATGCAATACACGGTCAGGGCCCGATAGGCTATCTGGCGTGCGTTTTCAATGCCAATGCCCGTGACGGTGTAACTGATGCCGTCGTTGTCGCCACTGCCGCCCTCCGCGAGCAAGTAAGTCATGTGGTTCTGCACGCCGCAGTTATAATGGACGCCGCCATTGTCGCCGCTGCCGTAATACCAATCCGTTCCGTGGTATTTACTCGGGTCGTTGTAACGCCGGGGATTACGCATGTCGCGCAAAGCCACAGCATATGGATAAATGCAATCTTCGCCTATCAGCCAGTCGGCCTGGCCGGCCACGCGGTCCGGATAACTGTCGCGCCCGTCGCTCTGGCTGTCGAATTCCACGGCCGCGCCAAAAATATCCGAGAACGATTCATTCAAGGCCCCGGATTCGCCCTGGTAAACCAGATTCGCCGTATTCTCAGTAACAGCGTGGGTAAACTCGTGGGCACACACATCGAGCACGGTAAGCTCGGCAAACAGACGGCCCGGATAAAAGAAAAAGGCCTGGTAGCCCGGCGACCAGTACGCATTGTCCGTGCCGCCCCACATATGCACATTCACGCTGGCCTGCGCGCCTTTGGCATCGTAACCGACGCGACCATGCACGGTGCTAAAATAGTTTTGGATCAGATTAAAATTATTGGCCGCCGATATCTCCGTGGGATCGGAAGCGCCCCAGGACGCCGAGTCGCGAAAAGCCAACGATCCACTGTCCGG
>JBDRSI010000365.1:0-3413 GCA_043825055.1 Verrucomicrobiota bacterium | reverse complement strand
GTCTGCCCCATCCCGTTGCCCGGCGAGTGGCTCCAGCGTGGCAAACTGCTCGGCCCCGGCGAAACAGGCTCCGGGTCCGGAATGAACCGCCGCTGGCCGAATAAACTACGTAATATCTGGCTGCAAAACATCACGTTCACGCTGGTCGCCTTGTTTAGTTCTGTTATCCTGACCACGCCCGTCGTCAGTTCGATTGTGCTGGCTGCCATGCTATTCCTGGCCCTGGGGCTGTCGCTGATCTTCGAACGGCGGACGTTCTGCCGTTACTTGTGCCCGGTTAGCGGTTTTATCGGATTGTACGCCCAGACCGCTCCCATAGAATTGCGCGTCAAGAACAGGTCCGTGTGCGCCGCCTGCGAGGGCAAGCCATGCTACAACGGGAACGCAGCCGGCTATGGCTGCCCGTGGGACGTGTTCCCCGGCGGGCTGGCCAAGAACACCTCCTGTGGACTGTGCCTGGAATGCCTGCGCACCTGCCCTTACGATAATATTGCCATCAACATCCGACCGTTCGGCGCTGACCTGCATAAGCCGGCCGGGCGGCGCATGGACGAAGCCTTCAAGGCCTTCATCATGCTCGGCGCGGCGCTGGTCTATGCGGCGGTTTTGTTGGGGCCATGGGGGGAATGGAAGATGACCGCTTACGCGGTGGGGACTCTGCCCTGGCTGGGCTACGCGGCCGCCTTTTTGGGATTTGTGTTCGGACTCTTACCGGCCCTTTTCCTGCTGGCCGTTTCGACGGGCAAGTTCCTATCCGGCAATTCTGCCTCACTCCGGCGGGTTTTCGTCTCTTTCTCCTACTCTCTCGTTTCCCTGGGGCTGACAGCCTGGGTGGCTTTCAGCCTGTCGTTTGTGCTGACCAATGCGGCCTACATCCTCGCCGCGCTCTCGGACCCGTTCGGCTGGGGCTGGAATCTGTTCGGCACTGCCGGCCAGGCGTGGACGCCATATTTGAGCAACATCCTGCCCTTCCTGCAGGTGGGCATCCTGCTGGCCGGGCTGGCCTGGTCGCTGCGCACGGCGCTCAAGATTGCCGCCGAGTCGCTTGCCGGCCGCAGGATGTTGTTCCAGTCCGCGCCGGTTGCGCTGTTCAGCCTGGCAGTGACGGCGGGATTGCTTGTTCTGCTGGTGTGAAGATGAAACCTGAAACTCTTGCCCGACTTTTGATTTTCGTCCTTGTCTTTGGCTTGGGTGTGGCGGTCGCGGCTGACCGTCTCAACGCCCGCCAGGATATTGTCGAGTTGCATGGCCGGATCGCCGAGGACGGCGGCTGGACGCCGGATGTGATTCATGCCACGGTCGGGCAGCCGCTGCACCTGCGCCTGACCTCTGACGACGTGATGCACAGCTTTGCCATCGGCCAGTCTGACCAGCCTGCGGTGGATGTCCTGCCCGGCCAGGTGACCGACCTGACGCTGACGTTCGACCAGCCTGGAACGTATATTTTTTACTGCACCCGCTGGTGCGGACTCAACCACTGGCGCATGCGCGGCACGATTGAGGTGGCGGGCGGCGAGCCACAGACCGAAAGTCCCGCCGTCAGGCCCTTGTACGTGACGCTCAACCTGGACCTCGATGCCCCGCATCTGGCAGGCGTCGTGCCTTCGGGAGAACCATCGGCAGTACGCGGCGCGCAATTCGCTGCCCTGCTTCCTTTTTCTCGAATAACGATCTACCAATCTCCGGCCTACTATCGTTCCTACTCCCCTTCGCAAGCCTATCTCGATCTGCGCGCCGAACCCGCCCTGTCCCATCTTACCGATGCAAATGTCTGGGAGGTGGTGGCTTTCATCTGGCAGTCCAATACGACGCCGGATGGGTTGGCCGAAGGCCGGAGACTCTATGCCCAGAACTGCGCCGCCTGTCACGGCGAGACTGGCGCGGGGGATGGCGTCTTTGCGGCTGAAGTGCAGTCCAATTTCGGTCAAGCCATGAGCACGATGCAGGGGTCAAGCGGAGCACCGGCGAACTTCACCGATCCGCAGGCCATGCTGGGCGCAAGCCCCGCGCTGCTGCAAGGGAAAATCCTGCGCGGCGGCATGGGGACGGGTATGCCCAACTGGGGACCGGTCTTTGATGAGCGGAAGATGTGGGACCTCGTTGCCTATCTTTACACATTTCAATTTCATGAGGAGTTCAAATGAGTAGAAAATCGAGAAAATACAGACGCCAGAGGCGCTTCCCCGTTTTCTGGGTTCTGGCGATCGGCGGCCTGCTGCTGGTCGCCGGGGCGATCCTGCTTTCCCGTCCGGGCGGGGGCACCTCGGGTGCTGGGACAGCGACCCTGGCTCCCATCCAGGTGCAGGGGCAGGCTTCCATCCGGGTGGACCAGCAGGAGATCAATTTTGGCGACGTGAAGTTCAATGTACAAAAGACATTCACCATCATCGTCACCAACGTCGGCGATAAGCCTTTACGCTTCGCCCAGGCTCCCTACATCGAAATCGTGGAGGGGTGCTGACCTCCTGAACTGACCATCGGTTCGATGGTCCTTCAACCCGGTGAAAGTACAACGATCAAGTCGAGCGTTTTTATGATGCACGAAGGCATGGATGGTCCGCACAATTTTGCGGTACATCTCATGACAAATGACCCGGCTCAACCCGATCTGGTTGTGAATGTGATTTCGAATTGGATTCCATGATGAAACGATTACGCTCTACATCGAACAACAGGCTGTGACGCCTGGTTTTGCTTTGGCGCGTTATGTTTTTGCAGAGTGGTCGAAATGATCGCATGCGAGTCCTATTATCACTAACTGGATAAACGCCTATCACCCTCTAAGGGACCGCGCCAACCTTGCCGCGCCGCACTCGCGTACCTGCGGTGTCGTGCAAAATTACCTGGTCTTTGACTAGCACACTTGGGCGCAAATAGTAAATAAGACGCTAAAAAAGGTTGACCAGCAGCAATTCCCGATATAAAAAGGGAGATTAGGTTGAAAAAGTCAGCCGAAGTTTTCGTAAAGGCAAAAGAGTATAATGGGCGTCTAACACAGGCAAGAAAACAGTAGATTTGTAAAAGGTGATGATTATGAAAATTCGCAAACATTTATCCGCCAGTGGTTTGTTCAGTGTGATTCGCCAGGGTTTTGCTAAAGTCAAGGAAACCAGAGCCCAAAACGCAGTGATTACAGTCAAAGATGCGCTGATGTCAGGATTTGGGATGTTTTCGCTCAAAGACTCGTCGCTGCTAAATTTTGATAATCGCCGACAGGATGAAAAGGATGGGAATCTGAAGCGTATTTATGAGATTGAGAGAGTGCCGAGTGATAGCCAAATGCGCACTATCTTGGACGAAGTAGAGCCAGAGGAACTGCTGCCGACATACAAGGATGTGTTTCAACAGGCGCAAAGAGGGAAGGTATTGGAAGAGATGGTCTTTCTTGGGGGCTACTTATTGTCAATAGATGG
>JBDRSI010000364.1:0-10374 GCA_043825055.1 Verrucomicrobiota bacterium | reverse complement strand
TGTCGGCATTATTAAAGGCATCTTGTATAAGAGAGTGTTGATACGGGCTTTGGACCTCCGGGGTACCCGGCATTTTGACCTCGCCGGATATGACGGGGGATTGGTTCCCGCGCCGGATAAACCGGAGGTCCTGCCGCTTGTGCCCGGTGGGGCCATATTGCTCCATGGCCGCGCGCGAAAACGGCCATTCCGGATGCCGGGCGAACAAAGCATCAGCCCATGACTTGATGTCGCCGCAAAAGGCAACTTCGTTCTCGCGGATACTGGATGATGTGCTCATGAATCGAATGTTCAGGGAAACAGATTAGACGCTGTATGGTATAAACCCTTTTCAGAAACAAGTCGAGAAAGATAGCGCTGGGTAAAAATAGGCTTGTTCAGAAGGCGGGTAATCAGATCCATGTAGACCTGGAAGCGGGCCACGATTTGACGCACGTGCCTGCCCGCCGGAAGACTGCGGCAGTTTTCCAGGGTACTTCGACATTCTCAAAGTGCTGAGAGCCCCGAAAAGACCGACGAGCAGAAAGAACTTTTGGAATGGGTCGGCAACGGATATGATCCGGAATGTTTCGATATTGAAACAGTGAACCGGAGGTTGACTGGAAAGCGGTAGGAAACATAACACGGGGAAGCAGATATTCCGCATAATAACTATAATATATTGGCAGGCAAATACTTATGATATTATTGCTTACGCCGGCATTGTATCCATACGGATAAAATGGCGATATCGGTGGGATTAACTCCGGGGATCCTGGATGCCTGGCCGAGATTATCGGGCCTGATCTTAATAAGCTTTTGACGCGACTCATGCTTCAAGGTTTTGATCTCATTATAATCAATCCATGAAGGAATGAGGGTGCATTCACTTTTATCCATACGGCGGATCTGCTTATCCTCACGCTCGATATAGCCCTGATATTTTGCACGAATCTCGATTTGCTGAATAACCTCGTCAGGTAGTTTTTTAGCGCCTGGCAAATCTTTATATTTCATTTCCGGCCGACACAGGATTTGAATCAGTGTATGACCATCGGAATATGTCTTACCAAGCCTATTCAATTCATTGTTAATTTCGACAATAAAGCCGTCAATCTCATCTATAACCACCTTCGGCACAATACCAATCTTTTTGGCGATATTCAGCATTCTGAAAACTGCATTATCCTGTCGAAGCAATAACCTGTGCTCCGCCCGCGAAGTAAACATACGATAGGGCTCATCAACGCCTTTGGTGACGAGATCGTCAATAAGAACGCCAATATAAGACACATTACGGCTGAAATGAACTGACTTTTCATCGCGAACCTTCATCGCTGCATTTATGCCAGCCACAAAGCCTTGCGCAGCCGCTTCCTCATATCCCGTTGTTCCATTAATCTGACCCGCAAGAAACAGATTTTCCACCAATTTCGATTCAAGCGAATGGGTCAACTGTGTCGGATCCAAATAATCATACTCAATCGCATACGCATAGTGAATAAATTTGGCCTGTTCAAGCCCGGGTATTGATTTGATTAATTCTTGTTGAATTGCCTCCGGGAGACTGTTGGAAAGTCCATTCGGGTATATTTCCATAGAATGGCGCCCCTCCGGCTCAATGAAGACATGATGCTGTGAGCGCTCTGGAAATTTTACAATTTTATCTTCAATGGATGGGCAATAACGCACTCCTGTGCTTTTTATATAGCCCCCGTAGAGTGAGCTTTGAGTCAGATTGTTACGAATAACATCGTGTGTTTTTCGGGTCGTATGCGTCAGAAAACAAGGCAATTGGTCACTTCCAGGAAACCACGGTCGCATGGCGGCTATAAAATGTTCCACGTGGAACATTTGCTTCATCCATTCGACGCTAGGCTCATGATGTTCCACGTGGAACATTCTCAATTCTTCTCTTGCCAACCTTGAAAATAAGGCTGGCGGCTCAACTCCAGGCTGAATTGCCATTTTGGCATAATTAATCGTTTTTTTATCCAATCGTGGAGGTGTACCAGTTTTGAAGCGTGCCATCGATAATCCAAGTTTTCTTAATGATTCGCTTAACTGAGTAGATGCCTGCTCGCCGTGTCTGCCACCAGCATAGCTTTTATTTCCAATATGAATTGTACCATTCAAAAAAGTGCCGGCCGCCAATATGACCGTTTTGCCTTCAATCTTTCCGCTATTTTTTAGTTGGATCCCTCTCAGCTTGCCATTTTCAATCAATATTCCAATAACCAGGTCTTCTATAATAGCAAGGTTTTTAGTGGCATTTAATACAGCCTGCATGCGCAATGAAAATACGGATTTATCACATTGGGCGCGATATGATTGAACGGCGGGACCTTTCCTGGTATTCAAAATTCTGAATTGAATGCCCGTATAGTCCGTATTGACGGCGATTTCGCCTCCCAGAGCATCCAGTTCGCAAACAAGATGTGATTTTCCTATGCCGCCAATCGAGGGGTTACAAGACATACGGGCAATAGCCTTCTGATCTATCGTCACCAGCGCTGTTTTGACACCCATCCTGGCGGAAACAAGAGCGGCTTCACAGCCAGCGTGTCCGGCACCAATTACGATAACATCAAAGGAGTTCAATGCTATGAGTGTGTTCATCGACTTTCGCGACTATTCGGGTGCCTACCTAATTGTGAAGATAAGACAACCACGGATTACACTGATTTTACGGATAAAGATGCTATTATTAAAAAAGTGTGTTCTCCTCATCATCTGCCAGTATCGGTGTACATCACGCCTTTGGCGTGACAAGTCCGTGGCCAGCCACGCGCCGCGCGTGGTAAAAATCTTTTTTCAGTTATCACACCTAACTATTTTCCAACACAAAATCTGGAAAAAATGGAATTCAATAATTCGGCGTGATAAATTTTGCCAGTGATCTGCCCCAAGGATTCAATGGCAAATCTTAAATGGGAAACTGCCAGGACAATGGATTCGTCTTGTCCTGATGCCAGAATTTTTAATGCTTCCTTTATATCCGTATAAGATTTTTGAAGAATCTCATTATGACGCTCGGCAATTGCGGCGTGTGGCTGTCCGGAATAAGTGAGCCCTAATTGCTCGATTATTCTGTTTTGTATTTCTTTAAGTCCTTTACCAGAATTAAGTTGTGCTTTTATATTAATAAATCCGGCCGTATCTTTTTCCTGAATGAGTGCGCCCAAATCAATCTTATTTATAATGACAATGGATTTCTCGGCCTTTAATGATTTTAGATGGGAACCGTCTTCACTATCCAAGGGCTTAGAGGCATCTATAATATATAGATGCAGGTCTGCTTTCTGCATGTGACTTCTGGCGCGCCTGATGCTTTCCTGTTCGATCGCGCAGGTTGTGGTTCGTAACCCGGCGGTATCCACAAGCCGGATAGGGATCCCTTCCAGGATAATCATCTCCTCGAGGGTATCGCGGGTCGTTCCCGGCACGGGTGATACAATGGCCCGGTTTCTACCAAGCAGTGCGTTCAGCAAGGTGGATTTGCCGACATTAGGTCGGCCTGATATGACGACTAACGCGCCCTCGCGCAGTAAATGCCCTTCTTCCCAGGTTGCCAACATGTCGTTAATTTGCTCCAGAATCTTATGTGCCTGCACGATTGACTCAGGAATAAGCGCCGGAGGCGCGTCATCCTCTGAAAAATCCAGCGCCGCTTCAAGATCGGCGCACACACGGAGCGTATTGTCGTAAACATCATTAAAAGAAGCACTTAGACTGCCTTCGAGCTGTTCCACGGCCGCCGCGGCGCTCCGGTCCGATTGCGCCCGAATCAGGTCAAGAACCGCCTCGGCCTGAACCAAGTCAATGCGTCCGTTTAAAAACGCCCGTTTCGTAAATTCGCCCGGCTCGGCCAGGCGCACGCCTATCGCTAATATCGTCTGCAGGATGCGCCGCGCGGAAACAAAACCCCCATGGCACTGAATTTCCACCACATCTTCGCGTGTGTAACTGTGCGGGGTGCGCATGACGAGCAAAAGGGCTTCATCAATGATGTGCCCGTCGGATTTGACAAAGCCGCGCATAAAAGCACCGGGCGCTCGATGCGATGGCGGCTCTCCGGCATGGGAAAAAATGCGGTCAGCTACCGTCAGGCTTTCTGCTCCTGAAATACGGATAATGGCAATCCCGGCTTCACCCGGTGCGGTAGCGATGGCGGCAATGGTATCGGACGGGTCATTCATGGAAGAGAGATTCTTGCAAATTCCAGTGGTTTTGCAATCATGGATAAGAAAGGCTGTAGGTTAAATGAGAAGGCTGATCTCCCTAGCTGCGAGCTGTGATATAATCACGCTCAAAGTTAAAACGGCCTTGATGGGCCATAACGCATAAGGAGACCAGCCATGAAAAAAGGTATCACGATCGGGATGGATTTGGGAGACAAAAAACATCAGGTATGCATTTTGGATAAAACGGGGAAGATAATTGCGGAAGAGAAAGTAACCGGCAACCGCAAGGCGATGGCAAGTTTTTTCAAGCGGTATCGCGGGGCAATGGTCGCAATGGAAGCTGGTACGCATTCCAGATGGGTTAGCCAAATAGCGGAGACGGAGGGCTTAGAAGTGCTGGTCGGGAACGCACGGAAATTGCGGATGATCTGGCAGAGCCGGCAGAAGTCGGACACGCGGGACGCGGTTATGCTGGCGCGAATTGCGCGCATGGATCCGGCATTGCTGTGTCCGATCCGTCATCGCGGAGAGCAAGTCCAAGTGGATTTTGAAATCATTCGGGCCAGGGATTTGCTGGTACGGGAACGCGCCAGGATGATCAACCATGTGCGCGGCGTGGTGAAAAACATGGGCGAGCGCCTGGCGGCATCCAGTGCGGCATCCTTTGGACACAAGGCCAAGATTCCGGAGGCTTTGAATGAGGCTCTGAAACCCATGCTGGAAATGATCCGGAAGTTGACGGATAAAATTCGCGGATATGATCTGATGATCAAGGAAGCGGCGGCCAACAAATATCCGGAGACGGGACGGTTGAGCCAGGTAGGAGGAGTTGGGCCGTTGACGGCGCTGGCGTATGTGCTGACGCTGGAGGAGCCGGAGCGGTTCACCAAGAGTCGAATGGCAGGCGCCTATCTTGGATTGGTCCCGCGGCTCGATCAATCGGGACAAATTGACAAGCAATTGCGTATTACCAAGCATGGGGATGGGTATCTGCGGCGGCTCCTGGTCGGAAGCGCCCATTACATTCTGGGGCCGTTCGGGCCGGACTGCGATCTGCGGACCTTCGGACTGAAACTGATGCAGCGCGGAGGAAAAAATGCCAAAAAGCGGGCCGTGGTGGCGGTGGCTCGCAAGCTGGCGGTGCTGTTGCATGCGTTGTGGCGTAGCGGGCAGCAATACGAACCGAAGCGAATACAGCCATTGGCGGCATAAGAGGCGTAAAAAGGACAAACGTGTTATAGTGGAGAGGAGATAAGCGAAAGACGCGCGAACACTGGAAACAAGTATCTTGAGGATGTCCCGTCCGGGTGACTGCGAGAACAGCCTTGCACTGCGAGTGCGATCTGTAGGTTGCAGCCCCATGGCGGACCCAACCATGCACCGGGCCATAAATAATGACCCATTATAGAGTGCGAATGGAAGCATGACATGCCTCAGGATCGAAAACCAGCGACCGCCACGGCGTTCGCTTCTTGACAAGCCTTCTCATGGACGGCTGTAGGTGGAAGAAGCGTTGCAACCAATCTGTAAATTCATATGAAAATTCTTTTTCTGACAAAATTATTGCCACATCCGCTGGGCATCAGCGGGTCCATCATCATATATAATCGCATCCGTTACCTGGTGGAGTGCGGCCACCAGGTGCACCTGCTTTCATTCATGCGCCCGGAAGATGAGCCCTACGTGGCAGAGGTCCGTGCGCTGGTGACGGAGCTCGAACTGCTTCCGGCGCCACAGGCGGAGTCACCACTCAAGCGGTTAGCCTACCAATTATTTTCCACCATACCCTCGCCGTTTCGCGAGATGCGCTCCTGGGCCATGCGCCGTCGCGTGGGTGAGATGGTGGAACGCGCCCACGTTCACGTGGTCATTGCCGAGTTCTCCGCCATGGGGCAGTATCTATATCGCAATCCGTATCTGCCCGCAGTGCGCCGCATCATTTCCTGTCACGAATGCTGT
This sequence comes from Verrucomicrobiota bacterium, assembly GCA_043825055.1. GTDB lineage: Bacteria > Verrucomicrobiota > Kiritimatiellia > JAAZAB01 > JAAZAB01 > VSJD01. The sequence continues at coordinate 4,252 of JBDRSI010000364.1, read as the reverse complement.
ACGAAAGCCTTTGTGACGGCCATTCGCTTCCATCGCTGGTCGCCCGCGGGGCTGATGAAACAAATCGGGGTCAACCAGGTTCAACAGTACGAATTTGCCATGTACCGCAATGTGGATCACGTACTGGTGCTTACGCCCCAGGAGCGGTATGTCCTGTTGAACTATGCGCCTAATCTCCGTGTCACCGTGGTGCCGCACGGTGTGGATGTGAATTATTATTCGCCAGTCCCGATGGTTGAACGCGAAGAGAGTCTGATTTTTGTCGGCTATTATTTTAACGAATCCAACCGGGATGCCGTTCATTGGTTTGTGCATACGGTCTGGCCGCAACTGAAAAAAATGCGCCCACAACTCAAGTTTTATATCGTTGGACGGGGCGCCACGTCATCAATCCGGGACCTGGCGCGGCGCGACCCGCAGATTGTGGTCACCGGCGAAGTCCAGGATATCCGGCCTTACCTGGCCAAGGCCAGGGTGTTTATTTGTCCGATCCGTATCGGTTCCGGGTTTCGCGCTAAAATTCTGGAAGCCATGGCTAGCGGCGTGCCGGTGGTTTCAACCTCGCTGGGCGCAGAAGGCATTCCCTCCGGGGGCGGCGAAACGCTTCTGCTGGCGGATACGCCCGAACAAATGTTAAAATGCATTCGTCTGTTACTTATTGATGCCGGCTTGGGTGCAACTATGGCTACCAAAGCCCGGGAGCTGGTGATTAATCGCTTTGCCCGCGAAAACGGAATGGCTGCGCTCAATCGCGTAGTCAGCGATGTGGTCGAGGGGAGGGATTAGCGGTGCGTTGCATCCGGGCAATGAACATGCCGTTGCTGTCTGACTCCCATGGCCAGATCCAGATCTGCCCCGGCGCCGACCGGCCGGTCAGGGGATGCAGCGTTAACGCCAGTTGAAAATCCGATCGCGCGCCGAGGAATCCGGTAATCACCGCCTGGGTTTCCGCCTCCGTCAAGGTGCATACGGCATAAACCAGGCGGCCGCCGGGCCGCACTTTATCGGCGCCAGCCAGCAGAAGCTGTTCTTGAACGATTCGCCGCTGGGCGATGTCACGCTCCACGGTGCGCCAGCGGGCATCGGGATTGCGCGCCCACGTGCCGATGCCCGAACAAGGCGCATCAATCAAGACGCCGTCAAAGCATTGGCCCGGCGCGGGATCCCGGGTTCCGTCCCAAGCACGACACGCGATCATGTTCCGGCGCCGGCCTCGGTCGCGTTTCCGCAATGCGTCCAGACTGGTAGAGCGAACATCCGTGGCAAGAATCGTGCCGGCGTGTTCCATGAGGTCAGCCAGGTGCAAACTTTTTCCGCCAGCGCCGGCACAGACATCCCACCAATGTTCCCCGCGCGCGGGCGCACAGATCCAGCCGACACATTGGGATGCTAAGTCCTGGATTTCGAAAGGGCCCTCCGTGGACAAGCGTTCCAGGTCGGGCGAGCCCTGCAAACGGATTGCGCCGGCAATCTGCGGATGAGCGACCGCCAGGATCGCATGACGCGCCAGCGCGGCGGATATCCGTTCCTGGGCATCGCGTTCAGTCCGAATCCAGGTTGACGGCCGGATCTGAAACGCCTTGATACATTGCAGACGATGTGTACCTGGTTCCGTATCATTGGGAACGCACAACTGGGCGGGTAGCCAGGCAGGCACCAACTGTTCGATTGCGGGCGGTGGCGTCCCGAGCCAATGACCTGCATGTTTCGCCTTGTCCTCCACGGTCATGACACCGGCGGGCTGTGCGTTTAAGCGGCTCAATCCGCTCTGTTCGGCCAGGAGCGTCACCGTTGGATGGGGTTCCATGGCATCCAACAGGTATGCCATTGCGCAACGCGCCGGTTCCGACGGCGCCAGCCAGCCCCGCCAGCGAAACCAGGAAAAAACCAGCGCGGAAAAAAATCGCCGGTCGCGCGAGCCATATTCCGAATGTTCCCGATAATAGCGGCGCAAGGTCTGGTCGGCCGGGTGTCCCTGGCTCACCGCCTCTTCCAGTTGCCGGATCAACGGCTCGGCCAGTTCGGCTTGTTTGCGGGCGGCTTTGGGTGGCAGAGTCATATGCCTGCGTGAGTAGTTGCATATTTTCCATATTGCTTTCCATACTCAACGAACGCGCGCAAATTTTCTTCGGGCGTATGATACGGGGTTTGATCACCCACTCCGAGAATATAGCCGCCCCCCGCTTTGGCCGATTCCATGCAGCGGATAATATCTTTTTCAATGTCCTCCGGTTTCCCGTTAAGCATGACATGAATTGAATTTACGTTCCCGCGTAACGAGACCTTTGGGCCGAACTTCTTTTTTACCTCCGCCAGGTCCACGTCCCCGGTCGGCGGAGATTCCAGCGCGTCAAATCCGTCAACGCCCATTTCAGCGGTTATCGGAAGCGCCTTGCGCGATTTTCCGCACATATGATATTGCACGGGTTTGCCGTGTTTATGCGCCACGGCGCATATTGTTTTTCCGAAAGCGAGACTATATTCCCGGTGCAAATCCGGGCTTATAACGCTCATGGAGGTGCTTGACCCGCCTAGCCCGACGGAGTCAAGCGGGGTGTTTTGCAATACGTAATTCATAAGTGTTTGAGCGTATTCGGTATACGCTGAAAATATTTTTTGCATAAGTCCGGGATAATCGCATAAATCCATGATCATATTCTGGGTGCCGCGCAAACTATCCCACCAGTCAACGGGCATAGGAAGCCAATAACCGGCATGCGCCCGCGCGCCGATCTCTTTATACGCCGAATTAATCTGCGCAAGGTCTTTTGTATCGGGATTTTTAAGCAGGTCCATCACCTTCGCGCAATCCGCTTCCGGCGATTTAACGAAGGGCGCAATCCGGCTTACGGGAGCTTTACTGCTGATGGTATATTCCGCGCTTAAATCACCGTGTTTCGTATGGATAATATTCGTATAATTTACTTCGCCGGGGGTTTCTTTTACGTTCGTTATCTCAACCGGCGGATCGGAGGGCGAAGGATTTTCACCGAGGTGCATGAAACAATCGGCGCCAAAGCGGTCAAATTCTGTTTCAACCCGCGCTTTCCACATGGGAATCTTTTCAATCCAGAAAAATTTAACATAATCATCCGTAAAATACCGCACCGGGACCATTTCCGATAAGCCCAGCGTGACGGGCACGCGATCCGGGACCCCGCCTTGCATGGCAATGGTGATTCGTTCTTTTGATGTCATCGGTAATATTTCTTTCTAACGCGGGCTATGCCGCAACCTAAATTCAAAATCCAAATATCAAAACCCAAAGAATTTGCCCGCTAAACACGCGAAAGGAACGCTAAATCCGATCAATTACCGTCTCGCCAAGACTTAAAGACAGGATATGCATTTAAAGTGTTTTTAATCCTTTCCTGTTTCGCGTCCTTTCGCGTGTTTAGCGGGCAATGTTCCAGTTCTTTGACGGCAAGCTTACACCAGGCGGCCGCTGGCGGCAAGGGTGGTTGTTTTTCGTCCTTGCCGGGCCATGCGCCGATATGGTAGGTTTTGACACGTTGGTGTTAGTCGCCGATTGCCGATTACTAATTACTGATCACTGATTACTTCTTCCAGAGGGATTCATTATGGCTTCCGAACTTGCTTTTGTCCTGATCAATCCATATACGATTGCGAAATCGCGGACAGGGGGCGTCATCGGCCGCTTCATGAGCCGCACGGGCCTTGACTTGGTGGCGGCGCGGATGTTTTCCCCGGGGAAGGAACTGATCGAAACCTACGCATCCATGGTGGACAAAGATAAAAGCTTGAAACCCGCCATCCGCCGGCTTTTGGCCGACTACGTGCTTTGCTCTTATGCTCCCGATTCCGCTACCGGTCGGAGTCGGCGGGTGCTCATGATTCTGCTAGAAGGTGAAGATGCCATTCAGAAAGTCAGGGATATGGCCGGACCTGTGATCATGGGCGGCGGTGAGACAATTCGGGACACTTTTGGCGACTACGTGGTGGATGAAAATAAGCAGGTTAATTATTTCGAGCCGGCGGTGTTGATCGGATCAAGCCGGGAGGAAACCGTTGCAGCGCTCAAGCTCTGGAGCCGGTATGCGACGTCCGACGGCGGGTTTCTACAGACCACGGTGGATAATAGTCCCGGCGACAAGGGCTGGCAACGCACGCTGGTGCTGATCAAGCCGGACAGCTTCCGTTTCCCGAGTGCCAAGCCGGGTAATATCATCGACCTTTTGTCGCGCTCCGGCCTGCGGATTATCGCCGCCAAAGTCCACCGCATGAGCGTGGC
>JBDRSI010000363.1:0-2497 GCA_043825055.1 Verrucomicrobiota bacterium | reverse complement strand
CTTCTCGCCCCGGTAATGGGCGAAGGTGATTTGATCGTAATCGCGCGTGGCGCAGATGAAGAGCAGGTTGTCATGTTGCCATGCCGGCAACGTTGGGTTGCGGCGTCGGTTGGCAACAAGGCCGCGCAGAATTTCGCGCAGTGCCCCGCGCCGAAAAGTGTCATCGGCAAATTCAACGACAAAAATGCCCCATGGCTGGCCGGCGGTCAGAGGGCGAAGCTGGCGGATGACTCCAGCCGTAAGCCGGCGGGCCTGCGAATCGTTGACAAGCAACTGCTCCGCGCCCCATTCGAAAGTCAATTCATCCAATTCAAGGGACTCCACCGGCCAATCCAGTTCGTCGCGGAGGTAGGCGAGAAGTTGCGGCAAGGTTTTGATGGAACGGAGATGTTCTGGAGAGACATAATTCATGGGCCGGGTTCCCTGGTCAACGCGCCGAGCAGTTGATTGACCGTGCCTTGATGGATATGGCCGGCGGCCAAGTCGGCATCAGAGGCGGCCAGGCGTTCTTCCCCGCCGGGTTCGTTCAATCGCGTGTAGAGCGGTAAGAACTTCACTTTCTGATCCGGTGCGTCGTGCACGTTGCCCGAGTGAAAGACCAGTCCGCCGGGGGATTGCGGGTGTTCGGCAAGAAACAGTTTGAGACTCTGTAATTTTCCCGGCGGACCGCTCTTGACCTCAACCGGAAAAATCCGGCCGTCGCGCACCAGCAGATAATCCACCTCCGCGCTGCTGTTGCGCGCGAGCCTGATCCAATAGTAGAGCCGGTCGTGTTCCGATCCGCCGCGTTCCGCGAGCATTTGCTGGCCGATGAATTGCTCGGCGAGTGCGCCGCGAAAGGTATCAAGTAAATCCCGCTCGGCGAGGATGTCCTTGGCCGGAAGACCGCACATGTGCCGCATAAGACCGATGTCCGCAAAGACACACTTGAACACTCTGTCCGACGCGCTGGCGCCGAGCGGCAGTCCCTGGGCGGAGGAAGCGTTAACCTTGTGCACGACAAGCGCTTGTTCCAAGACCCGCAAAACGCGCTTAATCTGGTTCGCCCGTTTCTCCGGATACAATCGTGTGTATTTGATTTGCCTGCCTGCCTGCGCGGGAACGCTTTCAAAAATATGACGCAGGCAGTCCTCGTCCACCCGCGGCGCATATTTGGCAAAGTCCTGAAGATAGGCTTGGGAAATCGCCTGATGGACGGGAACAACCGCTGTCAGGGAATTGGTTCTGACAAAGGTCTCGACCGCTTCCGGCAGACCTCCGACAATGAAATACATTCGCAGTTCTTCTATCAGTTTCGTGTGCAGGGCCGGCGCTATCGGGCCGGATGCATTCAGGTCGGGGCGCCGTTCAGCGAGCAAGTCCTTGTCACGAGCGCGGAGAAACTCCGCAAAGGTCATGGGATACATCCATATGAATTCAACGCGGCCAACAGGAAACGAGAAATCCTCCATGACAAATTCCAGAAGGGAGCCGGCGGCAATAACATGAAGCTCCGGCATTTCTTCGTAAAAATATCTTAGCGCCATGAGAGCGCGTGGACACGCTTGAATCTCGTCCAGGAAAAGAAGCGATTCGCCCGGTTTAATCTGCTTGGCGATTTGCGCTTCCAACTGAGGCAGGATCACACGCGGATCAAGGTCACCGGCAAATATCTGATGTAAAGACCGTTGCCTTTCGAGATCAAAAAAAGCCAGTGTTTTAAAAAAACGGCTTCCAAACTCCCTGATCGAAAACGTTTTACCGACTTGACGGGCTCCCCTGACCAGCAGAGGTTTATGTTTGGAACGACGCATCCATATCTCAAATTTGCTCTCTATGTCTCGCTTCATGTTATAATCCAAGGTGGTTCTTATACTTAGCTCGTTATAATCCAAGGTAGTTTATACCATAGACATGTAATAAAACAAGCTATATATAATCATTTCTTAACGCAATAGTGCTACAGTCAAAAAGCATCAACTGAGTTCCATCCAGCATTTCAGCACGGGCCTGACGCCAATCGGCGCCTGGACCTGTTTAAGGTAGCTGTTTTTGATGTGGCGTTCAACGGCGGCGCGAATCTCGGAAAGGGTCTTTTCCTCAATGGCGTGGTGCCGAGGGGTGTCGGGCTTGGAACGGATGAGGCCGATGATCTCGCTGGGTTCGTCGGCGATCTTCTCTGTATCCAGGGCGAAGAGATACCACTTAGTGTGGCCGGCTTCCTCGGTCCACACCTGGGCATCCTCGGCGCCGGCTTCGCGGGACTTGGCGGTGGGCGCGGGCAAGGCATAGCAGAAAAATACGGCGCAGGTACCGGGGGTCGGGTGCTGTTTCCCGCTGAAGACATGGAGCGGCAAGGCGTTGAGTTGCTTATCCAGGTCGGGGTGATCTTTGAGAAGTTGCTGAAACTCCAGGTGCATGGCTTCCGGGACGGTGGCCTCGCCTTCGTAGGCGTGGTTGAAGTCCTTCATGGCCTCGTAGTCGTCTGTGGGCTTTAGCAACCGCTTGCCTTCGATGC
>JBDRSI010000362.1:0-5158 GCA_043825055.1 Verrucomicrobiota bacterium | reverse complement strand
TTCAAATATCTTTGGTTAGGCCTTCGGTAACTATTTCACCTCTCCCTCGGGAGAGGGAATAAACTTTACAATTCCTATGCATTACGGGCTCAATCTGTCATCCGTCTTCTTCGGTCCGCTGCCCGTCGCGCGCCCTGCGTAGCTCCTTGAGCGAAGCAGGGTCCGTCGTCCCACCGTCGCCCCAGGGGCTTCGGTGGGACGGCCGTCGCTTGCTCCGCGTAGCTCCTTGAGCGTAGTGGGGTCCGTCTTCGTCGCCCGGCAATGTTCGGCCAGCACAATGGCCCGCAGGCGCGCCACCGCGTCCTCCAGGCAATCGTTGACAATCCGGTACTGATAGCGCGGAGCGCCCGCCATTTCGCCCCCGGCATTTTTCAATCGCCGCTCGATCTCGGCCGCGTCGTCCTGGCCCCGCGCTACCAGCCGCCGGCGAAGCGTTTTGCTGTCCGGCGGCATAATGAAAACATCCACAACCGCGCGCCGTAAGTCGCCGGCGGCGGAAGGCGCCAGTAACTGCCGAATGCGCTCGGCGCCTTGCACATCAATAATCAACAGCACGTCGCATCCCGCCCGCAGGGCTTGCTCGACCGGTTCGCGGGGTGTGCCGTAATAGGCGCCATGCACCTGGGCATATTCCAAGAAAGTGCCTGCGGCAATCCGCTGCTGGAATTCCACGGCATCTAAAAAAACATAATCCCGGTTGTTTACTTCGTCCGGCCGCGGCGCGCGCGTGGTGCAGGAAACGGAACGGACCATGTCGGGAAACGTCTCCAGCAACCGTGCGCATAGCGTCGTCTTCCCCGCACCCGATGGGGCGGAAACAACCAGCAATAACGGACGCTGGACGGGTGCATTCATTCCACGTTTTGAACTTGTTCGCGGATACGTTCCAACTCGGTCTTGGCTTGGACCACCATGCGGCTTGTGTCCGCATTGTTGGCCTTGGAGCCGATCGTATTGATTTCCCGGAACATTTCCTGCAATAAAAAATCCAGGGTCCGTCCCACCGGTGTGGCCGACGCCACCGGTGTGGCCGATGCCAACTGCCCGCGAGCCTGCTTGAGATGACTGCGCAGGCGGGTCACTTCCTCGGTAATGTCCGAACGGTCCGCGAAGAGCGCAACCTCCCGGATCAGCCGGTCATCGCCCTGGCCTAACGGCACACCCGCCTTCTGCAGACGCGCCAGCAGAGCCTGGCGATAGGTTTCGGCCACCTCCGGCGCGCAACCGGCAATCCTATCCACGATGCCGCCAAGGACCCGCAGGCGCGCATGGATATCCCGCCCCAGTTCCCGCCCCTCAACGGCGCGCATCGCCAGGAATAATTTCAGCGCCTGGTCAAGGCACTTGATGGCCTGCGGACCTAACTTATCCAGCTTCACCGACACGTCGGCGCTGGTCACAAGACCGGGCATACTGAGGAGAGCGCTGACGGTTAAATCATCCTTCAATCCCAGCTTCCGACCCGTCTGGCGCAAGCGCCCCACGAACGCGGCGGCCAAATCGTCATCCACGCGCACGGCTTCCCGTCGTATTGCGGCGGACACATCCAGTTGAACCCGACAGGTCACATACCCGCGGGCAATCCGCTCGTGCAGGCGCGCGCGCACATCTTTCTCGATCGCCGTCAGCGCCGGCGGAAGATCCAGGCGCGCTTCAAACTGGCGATGGTTGACCGCGCGTAATTCGACGGCAACCTTGACGCCGCCGGCGGCCAACTCAGCCCACCCGTGCCCGGTCATGCTTCGGATGCTCATGTCCGTTCCTGGTCAATGGTCAATGGTCAATGGTTAATGAACGACAGGCCGTTTCCGTCGCTCAGTCCGTCGTCTGCCGTCTGTCATCTGTCGTCAGTCTTACCCCGCTTATATTTCAAATAGGCTTCAATAAATCTGTCCAGATCGCCTTCGAGCACGCCCATGACGTTGCCGACTTCGACATCCGTGCGGTGGTCCTTGGCCATGGTATAAGGCTGGAGCACATAGGAGCGAATCTGGCGGCCCCAGGCTATCTCGCCTTTTTCGCCGTAAAACTTTTCCATCTCCTGCCGCTTCTGGTCCTGCATGAATTCGTACACCCGCGCGCGCAAGAGCTTCATGGCCTTCTGCCGGTTGGCATGTTGTGAACGCTCCGACTGGCAGGCTACAACGATCCCCGTCGCAAGATGCGTCAGGCGAATGGCCGAATCAGTTTTGTTGACATGCTGACCGCCGGCGCCGCCGGCGCGATACGTATCCACCCGCAAATCGGCCTCCGTAATTTCCACTTCCGCATCGTCGTCCAGTTCCGCCACGACATCCAGCGAGGCAAAGGAAGTGTGCCGCCGTTTATTGGAATCGAATGGACTGATGCGCACCAGCCGGTGCACACCGCGTTCGGCCGAGAGATAACCATAGGCATACTCGCCTTCGACCAACAGCGTCGCGCTTTTAACGCCGGCCTCCTCGCCGACGAGCATATCCAGTATAGTCACTTGGAACCCATGCTGTTCACAATAGCGCCGGTACATGCGCATAAGCATACCGGCCCAGTCGCAGGCCTCCGTACCGCCCGCGCCCGCGTGCAGGTTAACATAGGCATTGTGCCGGTCCAGCTTGCCGTTGAAGAGGGCTTCAATTTCCAGCTTGCGGAAGGCCGCCTCAAACAGATCCATTTCCCGGGTGATCTCGTCGAGCGTCTCCGCGCGATGCGCGGCATCGGCTTCCGCCTCGGCCAGTTCCACCAGAATGCGGACATCCTCCAGCCGGCCGGAGACGGCCTTGAACGGATTCAGCACGGCGCGCTGGGCATTGGCCTGGTCAATCACCGCCTTGGCGGCATTTTGGTCGTTCCAGAAATCGGGCGCGGCCATTTTCTTTTCGAGTGCGGCCAGCGCAGTTTCACGGGTGGCGACGTCAAAGATAACCCCGCATTTCCGCGAGGCGGGTCACCATGGGCGCAATTTTTTCTTTTAGATCAGCGAGCATACGAGACCCTTTCCTTGCCAGACATGCTTATATTGCCGAAAACAGGCACGTAAAGCAAGCGGCAAGCGCCGTTCGCCATGGAAACACCGCGTGCTCCTAATATGCTGCGAGCCATGACTTCAGGAACCGGGCGTCTTCGAGAAAAGCATTCGGGGAGTCGTCGCGGACGAATTCCAGCAGGGCGTAATGATTCCGGCCGGTGCTCCGGATCAGGGCCAGGTACCGGCGCCAGGCTTCGGCGCCCTCACTCAGCGGCAAGCGTGTATTTTCCGCCGCATCCAAGTGATAAACATGCGCATTGGCCAGCCATGGAAGCATGGTGCGCAAACTTTCAAGGCCCGCTTCAACGGACGCTCCAACCGGCGCCTGCCAGTAGGCGCGCATGGCCGGATGCTGAATATCGGCGAGCAGTTGCACGGCCGATTCGCTGGTGTCGGTCAACGTGCCGCCGTGGTATTCGCAGGCAAGGACCAGTCCCGCGGCCGCGGCCTTTTGGGCCAGGCGCTGTGCCTCCCCGCCGATGCTCCGGCGATAGTCGGCATCCGCTTTTGCGGAAGGACGATTTCCGGCCCAGACGCGAATCAGCGGCGCGCCCAGCGCGCGGGCCGTCTCCAGGACACGGTCAAAGTCCAGGCCTTCCTGCTCGCTGGCGCCCACCCGGTAATAGGAGCCGTAGGCGGCGATGACCAGCCCGGCGTCGCGCGTCATGCGGCCCACCGTGTCGGCCTGTTGCAGATTGCCGTGGGGAACGTGGATGTCTCCGCCCCATTCGATGGCGGCAAGATCCGCCTGGTGGACCAGGTCGATAATGGCCTCCGGCGCCAATTTACGGAATGTGACGGAAACCAATCCGGTTTTAATCATGGTGTTGCTTACTTTACGCTATGCGCTGGAGGCCATATGTAGAGGACATTGGCGGTCATTTCAAGGAATATTTGAATGGGCCGGGGATGCAAGCGGGCAACAACGCGTGCTTTTTTCTTCCCTTTTTATTTAATCCGGATAGGCTACACTCCTTCGAGTCATTAACCTGCCCGCAATGCTGCGCATAGCGCTGCAGGCGGGCCATTTACCATAAACCATCGACCATCATCCCCATGGCTTATCGCATTGAAATCGGCTTGAAACGCGGCGTGCCTGATGCGCGCGGCCGCGGCGCGGCCGCGCGCTCGACGAGCGCCTTGCAGCTACCGGTTAAATCCATCCGGACCCGCACGATCTACCAGCTTGATGCCCGGCTCAGCCGCGCGGAACTCGAGGCCGTGCGTGAGGCTTTCACCGATCCCGTGATTGAAACCGCCGCCATAGGCCGACTGCGCCCGCCGCCGTTCGATTGGCTCATTGAGGTAGGGTTCAAGCCGGGCGTTACCGATAACGTCGGCCGCACGGCGCGGGTTGCTTTACAGGATATCCTGGCCCGCCCATTGGCCGAGGATGAAGCCGTCTATACGGCCGTTCAATACTTTGTGTGCGGCGCCTCCGGAAGACGGCGGACGGCGGACGACGGACGACAGACGACGGAGGACGGAGAACAGGCGACAGAGGATGGAGAAGAGGAAGAGAAGCAAACATCCAACGCCCAATGTCAGACAAAGGACTCGCCTACAGTCCACAGTCTACAGCCTATAGCCTCTCTTCAATTGACCCGCGAACAGATCGAGCATTTGGCCAAGGACCTGCTGGCCAATCCACTGATTCAAACGATCCGGATTTTTTCGCCGGACGAGTGGAAAAATGAACAGGCCGACGAGAGCGTCCCGGCCATTCACGAACAGGCCGAACCCACGGTCAAGACCTATGATCTTGGCGGGTCGGATGAGGACCTCGGGCGTATAAGCCGCGAGCACATTCTGTCGCTAAGTCTGGACGAGATGCGGGCAATCCGGGATTATTTCACACAACCGGCGGTGCACGCCGCACGGCAGGCATTAGGCCTGCCGGAACAACCGACGGACGTGGAAGTGGAATGCGTCGCGCAAACCTGGTCGGAACATTGCAGTCACAAGGTTTTTTCGGCAAAGATTCATTATGTGGACGAGCAGGGACACGCGGAATTGATCACGTCGCTGTTTAAAACTTACATCAAGGCTTCAACGGAGAAAATTGCCAAGTCGCTGGATTGGCTGGTTTCGGTCTTCACGGACAATGCCGGGATCATCCGGTTCAACGAGCGCCTGAATCTGGTTTACAAGGTG
>JBDRSI010000361.1:0-2000 GCA_043825055.1 Verrucomicrobiota bacterium | reverse complement strand
ATCAATCCGGACTTCGGCGTATTGAATGACGTTTCGGCCGAAAACATCCCGGGCCATGAACGGGGCGCGACCGTTAGAACCCACGCCGATGGTGTAGACCTTGATACCCAGCGCCTTGGCCGCCTTGATAGCCTCGTTGGGCTTGATCAGGCCCGTGTTGGATTCGCCGTCACTGAGGAGCACAATGAGCTTGGATTTGATCTCGGCCTTTTCCAGCCGGGCGCAGGCCGTGGTCAACGCGTCGCCAATGGCGGTCAACAACTCCTCTTGGTTGGTCAACTGCCCATTGGCGTCCAGGGCGGGCTTCGGAATCTGAACTCCTTTGAGAACGTGCAGGAGCGCGCTGTGATCAATGGTCAGCGGCACACGGCTGTTGGCATAGCCGCCGAACGTCACCAAGCCGATCAAATCGTCGGTGCGCTTCTCGATAAACTGGGCGAATGTTTCCTTGACCACGTCCAGCCGGGTGCGAGTTGTGTCGCGTGTCGAAAAATCCAGCGCTTCCATCGAACCGGAGACGTCTACCACCATTTGGATGGCGATGGCGTCGGCCTGATGGGCAGTCTTCGAGAACACGGTTTGCGGGCGTGCCAGGGCAATGATTGTCAGCGCAACACCCGCGAGGAACAGGAAAGGCGCGGCGGCAATAGCCGCCGTCCGCCAGGTTAAAGCCGAACCGCCCAGGCGTTGGGTAGGCGCGAAGATAACCGCCATGTTCCGCCGGCGCGCGAGCATGGCCCAACCCGCGACACAAAGCGGTATCAACAGAAATAAATAATATGGATTTGCGAACCGGAACATATCAGGTTTCCTTTGCCTTCTGCTGGAATTGTTCGTCTGTATCTATATAATCACCAGCGGTAGCAAGAGTTTGATCGATAATCTCCTTGTCAGGGTGATAGACGGCGAATTTAACAAGATCACTTGTCTGCAAGAAAACCTTCAGTTTCTTAACGACCTCAGGCTTGAAGGATGGATTATTTGCCGCTGTGATAAGGAATTCTTCGGTAGTTTGTTCAGGTGCTCTTATGGAATGGGCGCCCTCAATATAGCACCGGACGATCATGGTCAATTCAAGGTAAAATTCCTTAATTTTACCTTTTCCAACCAAATCCTGTTTAAGAAGTTCAACGAGTTGATTAAGCGCGCGTTCGCGGGGTGACATCCGCCGCAACTGGATGGCGCGGTGAACCCGGCGGCTGAGCCGGTAGAGCGCCCAGACCCCCGCGGCCATCAGCGCCAGGATAGCCAGCCAGCCTGCGACCGTCTTGAAAGCCGGATAAATCCAAACCGGCCCGCGGATATCACGGATGGAGGCGGCATCCCGCCTGGAGGCGGCATCCCGCCTGGAGGCGCCCGGATGTTCATTTTCGATCGGGGCGACACCGAAAACAATAGCCCGTGTGGCAAACCAACTTTCCGGCGCGTTCGGGAGATTTGCATCGGTATAGGTCACGGCCATGGGCGCCAGCCGGTATTCGGCGGCCACAAGCGGCGTCAGCCGGAAACAATGCTCATGCGCGATAGTCCCATCCTGGGTCGTTGGCTCGCGGTCAAACGCGCCACTCAGCGTGAATCCTGTAAGTCGATTGTCCAGGGGCGGTAGCCGGACGGTGATGTTGGATGGCGCGATCGTCTTGATGGAAAGCAGGATGTCCCGGTCCAGGTGAACCTGGGACGGGTCGGCGGTGATGATGAGTTCCACGGTCCCTGAGGTCATTTTTTCCACGCGGGGCGCGGGTCTGGATTCCGGCGTGGCGGCAACAGCCGCTGTGGCGGCGAACAGGCCCATACACAAAGCAGTAACTGTCAAGGCAATCGTTAACTTGATGCTATGGAATTTCAAAGTTGCACGTATTCTGGATTCCCGCTTTCGCGGGAATGACAGAATGGGTAGACATTGTTTGTCATTCCCGACCTGATCGGGAATCCAAGATTTTTGTTGCCGCCTTTGGCGGCCTAATTTATGCCAGGCTGTTTTTTCATTCTTCATTCTGCAT
>JBDRSI010000360.1:0-2217 GCA_043825055.1 Verrucomicrobiota bacterium | reverse complement strand
GCCGGCCGCCAGGCAATCCCGGAACAGCCGGCGGTCAGCCGCCCAAAAAATCATCATGAGCCCCGGCACCATTAGCATGATCGGCTGGCAATTGGTGAAGGTAACGCCGAACAGCGCCGCAATCCAGTAGAGCAGGCGGTTCTCATAGGGCCGGCGCAGCCAGACGTAGGCCAGCGTCAGGATCAACACGTGCAGGAAGGTGTTCAGGCTGTACACTTCGGCGATGACGCACTGCGACCAGATAAACGGGCAGAACGCCAGGACCAGCCCGGAGGCAATGCCGCTGGCCCAGCTGATCACTTTTTCCACCGTCGAGGCTGATTCGGGATCGTCCTCGTGCCGGAATGAGCGCAGGAGGTCGCGTCCGGAACGGCTGATGAGCAAAGCTACCGTGGCACAGCAGAGCGCGCCGAAAACACCCGACATGCAATTAACGGCCCAAGCCGGATTGGGATAACCCCCGTAGCGGACGAAGAAGAAAATGCGGGTAAAGAGCCAAGCCAGAATGGACCAGAGCGGATACCCTGGCGGGTGCGGCACACCCAGGTTGGCCGCCGCCGTGACCAACTCGCCCGAGTCCTCCAATGTGACCGTGGGTGCCTGGGTCAGAACATAGAACACCTGCGCGATGATATAGGTGATGCCGAATGCCAGCCAGTCATAGCGCTTGAAAAAGGGGCTGGGTTTGGGCGGCGCCGAAGGTTGGGAAGCGGGTATTCCGCCTGTGGATGGCGCCGGTGCGGACCGTCCTTTCTGCTTGGCTTTCGCCATAGAGTGCGACTCCTCGTGATTCCAAGAAGGCAATTGAAAGCGCATCCTACAAAGTTGCCGGGAGCAGGTCAACTGAAGAATGGTTAATGGGAAATGGTTAATGCAGACAACATGAAGCAGGGACAAACACACGGACGACAAACATTTCTGTGCGATGGATCAATCCGTCAGCCGACGGATCTTGCCGGAACATGTTTCCATGCTGGCCATCGGTCCGAGAGCTATAAAAGTCGGATGCTTTCTGTTTCATGAACCATCAACCATTATCCATTAACCATTCCCTATAATGATCCACCAGACGCAGATGCCAAATAAGAGGACGTCCAAAATCAGTGGGATATCGGTAAGCAGGATATATTCCGGCTGGTCGCCCTTGGCCTGGCGATAGACCAGGTCCAGGTAGCGAAACATGCCAAAAATGACAAAAGGAATGGTAAAGCTGAGGTGGGTGGTCTGAAACTTTGCCACCGTGTCCGGCCACTGGGTGTAGATGGCGTAAGCGATGATGACCGCTCCGGCCATGATGGCGATCAGTTGATCGAAGAGCCGCTGGTCACTGTCATTCAGGCTTGGCCGGAGATTGAACAGCCGTGTTTCCTCCACCAACCGTTTCTCATGCCGGCGCTTGCAGAGGGCCAGGAAAAGCGCCATCAGGAACGTGCAGATAAGCAGCCAGGAGGAAATCATCACGTTCACGGCAAACCCGCCGGCAATCGCCCGCAGGACAAAGCCGAAGGCGATTACAAACACATCCACCAAAGCCACATGCTTGAGCCATAACGTGTACGCGATCTGTAACACCACATACATGCTGACCATCAGCGCAAATTCCGGCGCCACCAGCCATGACCCGCCCATGCCGATGCCCAGCAGAATAAACGCAACTGCCCAGGCCGTCGCCACCGGGATCGCGCCCGACGCAATCGGCCGTAAGCGCTTGACCGGGTGCGCGGAATCACGTTGGCGGTCAACAATGTCGTTGAATATATACACGGCGCTGGACGTGATGCAAAACAGGGCCGCGGCCAACAGGGCCCAGCCGAACATGAGCGGGGAAAGGTGCTGTTGCTTGTCGCCCAGGGCAAAGAAGAACGCCGCCAGCACCACGATGTTTTTGGTCCACTGCCGGGGCCGCAGGGCGCGCGCCAGATTCAGGAGCGTCAGCTGGGGCGTGGCGTTCGCCCGCGGCGGGGGTGGACTGGCTGTTGGTGGCTGATTATTCATTAATTTTAACCACGGATGGTACGGATAGCACTGATATGGAATGGCTTAATCAGGTCAAACCGGCTCCCTTTCCATCCGTGTCATTCGTGTAATCAGTGGTTAATTTTTTTTGGGTTGTGGGCAACATCCATGTTAGATAACTGCGGCAAATTATTTCGCCGCCGGATTTTTCATCTGCTGAAATCGGAAACGCAGGCGGAGGACCATGCCGAGCGCCTCCCG
>JBDRSI010000359.1:0-2761 GCA_043825055.1 Verrucomicrobiota bacterium | reverse complement strand
GCTTGCTGAGGCCATTATTTTCATCCACGTGCTTCCGCTACGGACTAAACAGGCCCGGCAGGGGCGCGAACGGCTGTTGGATCGGCTGGACCAGCTTCTGGAAGCCTGCCATGCCGCGCAGGGGATCAAGGCGGGTGTCCTTGCGGATCACGTCTTTAAGCGGCTCGCCGCCGCAGGCGACGGCCTGACACAGGGATTGGAAGGCGCGGTCGTTCTGGCCCATCTGGACCTGCACGCAGGCCAGTTCCATCCACGTGCGCGGGTCGCTCTTCTCCCGCTGGAGGTAACGTTGGTAGGCCTCGGCTATCAGCGGCCAGCGCGGCGGATTGGAAGCTAACTCGGCCACTTTCAGGTAAGCCTGGGGCGGAATATTCGAATTGTTCAGCACCTGCATGGACAGATCCTGGAATGGCTGTTCGCGGCCCGTGCGCTGGTAAAGCGTGGCCAGCTCGAACACCATATCCAGCGTGCCACTGCCTTTCGAGAGCTGGGCCTGCAACTGGTTGACCCGATTGTTCATCTGGGCCATGTCCTTGATCTGGTTAATGAATCCGGTGATCCGGTCGTTGTTGGGATCGTTGGCCTGGTTCGTTTCCATGAGTTGGAGGGCATCGGCAAACCGGCCTATCTGCAAGTACATATCGGCCAGGCGGAAATTGGCCTCCGGGCTGGTAGGATACAGGTCCACGGCCTGCCGGAAGGCGATTTCCGCCTCGTTCATCAGCCGGCGATAAACATACAGGCCGGCAATGGCGCAGCGCAATTTGGAAAACGTCTTGCGCGCCACGACGTCCCGCTGGAATTTCCGGTCCTTCATCAAACGGTTAAAGTACCAGGCCCAGAAATCCATGTCATTCTTCACCATTTCGTCGGTCAGCTTGGGCAGAGGCTCCTTGTTGATCTTCATGATCAGGCCGTGCGGTGAGAGATAGGGATACATCCAATTGATGACGTAGCTTTCCTCGACGTAGAAGTCGTGCCGCCATTTGTTGGCCTCGAAGATGGACTTGCTGATGATCCCGTTGATTTCCATGACGCCCTGTACGCCCTGCACGCTGACCTTGCCGCTCTGGTCAATGGTCACGGCGGCGTTGGACGGAATGCGCCCGGTGCGCACGTCGTTGACGTAGGATTGGAAGGCCAAATTAGTGTCCTGCGGCGTGGGAATCCAGATCAGGTCGCCGTAGAGATCGCGCATGACGTTCATGTAAGTGTTGTCGGCCAACGCGTTCTGGGTGATCAGAAGCACGTCGGGGCGCACCTTGGGGCAGAAGATCATATAGGTGGGCACGAATCGGCCCGGATCGGTGCCGCCGTAGAAGACTGCGTTGGTTGTCATGGCCGGCGGAAAAACCGGGTTCGGCAGGGGCGGTTCGCCGGGTTTGAGTTCCCGCGTGATGGCCTCGGCGCCGCACAACTGATAGTTGCCGAATTGCCAGCCGAAGTCATGGCCGCGCAATTCCGTGCCGCCGCTGGCCGCAATCATTTTTTCATCGTACCAGTTCTGCCAGATGCCTCCCAGCGGCGACAGCAGGGTGATGGCCAATGCCAGGGCCAGTACAATGCGGCGCTTGAAAAACCGTTCGAGGAAAGCCAGGCAGAACAGAAATCCATAGCCTACCCAGATGGCGTAGATGGCAGTGGACTGGACAAACTGTACCTGGGCGATAAAGAGGGACTGGATATCGTGGGGTGGATTAAGCAGGATCATCATGCCCGGTCCAGTGACCACGAACGCGATGATCGTGCCCAGTAGCCAGGACCAGTGCCGGCGCCAGATATGGCGGAAAAAGAAAATCGGTACCAGGGCCAGGAGCGGGATCGGGAACGGGAACTGGTCTTCCAGCTGGCTCAGGAATTCAACGAACTGGGTTACAAAGGCCTTGGGATCGAGTGCCGGGTTCAGGGCCTGGTACTGTCCGCGGGTAACGGCGTGGCGGAAGCCTTCGAACGTTCGCGGGTAGCCCCAATTCATGGGCGGATTGAAGTCCCCGGCAATGGGCATGTAGACGAAAAACGACAGACCCAGGAGCGCGAACAAGATTATCGGCACCAGGCGTTTCCATTCCGAGAAAATCTGGCGGGTGAATACCCACAGGATGAACGGCGACAGCAACATGACGATGCTCACGGTAATCCAGAACTCCCGTCGGACGAACTGGCCGAAGGAATATTTCGGAAACGCGATTTGCAGGAGCACAACTGTGCCGATAACCACCAGGCCGGCCGCCAGGCAATCCCGGAACAGCCGGCGGTCAGCCGCCCAAAAAATCATCATGAGCCCCGGCACCATTAGCATGATCGGCTGGCAATTAGTGAAAGTCACGCCGAACAGCGCTGCAATCCAGTAGAGCAAGCGGTCCTCATGGGGCCGGCGCAGCCAGACGTAGGCCAGCGTCAGGATCAACACGAGCAGGAAGGTGTTCAGGCTGTACACTTCGGCGATGACTCACTGCGACCAGATAAACGGGCAGAACGCCAGGACCAGCCCGGATGCAATGCCGCTGGCCCAGCTGATCACATTTTCCACCGTAGAGGCTGATTCGTGATCGTCCTCGTGCCGGAATGAGCGCAGGAGGTCGCGTCCGGAACGGCTGATGAGCAAAGCGACCGTGGCACAGCAGAGCGCGCCGAACACACCCGACATGCAATCAACCGCCCAAGCCGGATTGGGATAACCCCCGTAGCGGACCAAGAAGAACATGCGGGTAAAGAGCCAAGCCAGAATGGACCAGAGCGGATACCCTGGCGGGTGCGGCAC
>JBDRSI010000358.1:0-6121 GCA_043825055.1 Verrucomicrobiota bacterium | reverse complement strand
ATTTTCACGCCGCCTGGCGCCGCTCTACGCCGCAGGATATCGGTCGGCCGCATGAGATTTTATCCGCTGTCGGAAAGGGCCGCTATGCCGGATGTATATTGAGTGCCACCACCTTGGACAAGAGCTTCTGGATACTGGAAGGGGACGAAGTGATGTGGCGGGATGGCGGTACAACCCCATTCTGGTGGGGCACGGGGCTGGAGGATTATTTCAACGGCGGATGGTATTATCAGAATGTGCTGACGCGCCCACTGCATGGACTGCCGTTTAAAACATTTTTCCGCACGGTGCAATATCGCATCCACTTGCCCGATCCGGTCATGTTCCAGCAGTCGTTCCGCATGATTTTTGAGCGCGGTCCCGATAATGCCAGCAGCGGCTGGCTGGAAAGTGTGGCCTATTATTATTTGGATCAGCCCCGGCCGGCCCCGACCACCATCCTCACTCCCCATGAACGCCGGCCGCCGGAGGATCAATTTGGTCAAGCCACAATTATGCAGGAATTGTGTAACTACGAGCGCTTCGGGGATTACGCCGGCGCGCGCCAGTATATTGACCGGTTCCTGGAAAAATATCCGGGCTTTCCGTTTGCCGGTATGCTGGGATTGCGGCAGGCGGCTTACACCGAAAAAATTGACGGCTTTCCGGCCGCCAAGCCGGGATATGAAAAAATTCTGGCCACCGACACCAATACGCTGGTTCAACAGCAGGCGCGAATGTTGCTGTGGTACCAGGAGAAGACGACGCGTGTCCTGGTGGGCGCCTATTGCAACACCGGCACGCGGATTTATTTAGATGGCCAACTTATAGGTGAAGCGGGCAATCCCGAGCGCATGACGGCGATCGGTATGGAACTGCAGCCCGGGCGGCACGTGCTGGGGCTCCAAATCCAGTCGCGTCAATATCCCTTCTGGGTTCAGGCTTACTTGCGTGCGCATGCAGGCGATGTGTTTACAACTGCGGATTGGAAACACAAAGCGAAGCCAACCGGCGCCTGGACCCAGCCGAATTATAATGACGCCGACTGGGTCACGGTTGGCGGCATGGGATGTAAGGGACCACCAGAGGAGCCGTATATATGGGTGGAGCCGAACGCATTTATTGACATGCAATCCAAGGCTTTAGGTATCTGGCCCTCGACGGACTGGCCGGATACGAGCAAGCCGATGTATTTCCGGCGTGAGTTTGAGGTGCAATGAGCACGGACTGAAAATGGGCCGTAGGCTGAGGGCTGTAGGCTGTTGGCGGACCCCACTACGCTCGAGGAGCTACGCGGGGCAAGTGACGGCCTGCCCACCGACGTGTCCTTCGTAGCTTTAGCGAAGGGGGAAGCCCCTTGGGGCGAAGGCGGGACGACTAATTTATATGAAACGACATAAACAACCTGATGCCAAGTCCGTTCCGCCTGACATAACTTCGGCCCCGGTGTGGATCAGGAATTTTGTCGCCGGTGTTTTCATTCTGGGGAGTATTCTGGCTGTCTGGGCTCTGATGCAAACGGGCACATCCGGCGAGGATATGGCCCGGATGAGTGCCATCGGGTGGGGGCAATATGCCGCGACCATTGTCGGCAACAAAACGACAGCCCTCTGGCATGCGGCGCTCATGACCCTGGGCGCGGGTGTGTTTCTGCGGATCCTTACTTCGCCCCGCTGGCGAGCCAGAACCGTGTGCCAAGTCTGTGCTTGGACGCTAGTGCTGATCGTTGCGGGCGACGCCCTTTGGCTTTCGCGCCACTATATCAAAACCATGCCGATGTCGGTGTTCGAGGAAAACAACGTGATCCGGATTTTAAAGTCCGATATGCCGGAGCATCGCGTGGTTCTGGTTTCGCAGGACGGATTCTATAATTTCTGGCTGACCTATGTTTTTCCTTATTATCACATTCTCACCATGAATGTGACCCAGATGCCGCGCATGCCGGTGGAATACAAGCGTTACATGGAAGCCGTCGGCGGGCACACGCTCCGGTATTGGCAACTCTCAGCGGTGGGCTACATCCTGGCGCCGGCCCAGGTCTGGGGCCAGATCCAAAACGATCCGGTTATGAAGGATGCGTTTGATATTGTTTATGCCTACAATGTGGCGCCGGCGGAAATGGGCGTAACGGTTATTCCGGCTACGCCCAGCGCGCCGGGACAGCATGTCATCCTGCGTTTGAAAAAGCCTGGCCCCCGGTTTGCGCTGATTGCCGGATGGCGGAAAGCCGAGGACGAAGAAGCGCTCAGGCAGATGGTAGCGCCGGATTTTGTTCCCTTTCAAAGGGCGTTGGTGGCCCCCGAACACGCCGAGGGATTGCCGGAACCGATGGGAACCGGCATCGTAGGCCAGGTTCAAATGGCTGAATACCGGCCGGGGTATATGAAACTCAAGGTTTCGGCCGACCGACCAGCCATCCTGAGAATATCGGAGAAATATGACCGCGATTGGCGCGCTTGGATTGACCAGCAGTCCGTTCCAGTGCGGCGCGTGGATTTTATTTGCCAAGGGATCCTGGTGCCGTCGCCGGGCCTGCATGAAGTCGTGCTCAAATACGCTCCGGACAAAAGGCAGTTGATCTGGCAGTGGCTCGGTATGCTGATTTGCTTGGGCGCGGGAATTGCGCTGATCGTGAAGGCGCAAACGCGCAAAAACGATCCGCAGACGTAGGCGTTTATTATCCGCAGAGTCCCGCCGCCGCGCAGGCTATAAAACTCGCTTACCCATGCGGCAACATAACTGCTTTGATCACGGGCTGATTCCCGTTGACGATGCCAGCCAACATGGCCTTGGCGTTTGCAAAACCGAACGTGTGCGTAACGAGTTTATTGCCATCCACCAGTCCGTCCTTCAGCAGGCGCAGGGCGACGGGGAAATTGATGGCCGGTTCCGCGAACGCCGGGCGCATGGTAATCTTGCGGAAGATCAGGTCGTTGACATCCACTTCAATCTTGTTCTTGCCGCCAAAATGAAGGCCAAAGAAGGTTATGATGCCTCCAAAACGGATGATCTTAAACGCATCCAGCATGCTATGCGGCGGCGAACTGACAATAATCCGGTCCACACCGTTGGGAAATCTTTTTTTGATCACATCTTCCACCGATTGCTTGAGGGTCTCGATGGTCAGGTCGCAGCCAAACTCATGGGCCAGCGCGAAGCGCGCTCGCTCCATGGGCAGATCGGCCGTCAATCCTGTAATGCCGACAAATCCCGCGCCCCGCAGTTTTGCCAGGCGCGCCGCCATCAGGCCCAATGGTCCGTTGCCCAATACGACCACGGACCCGCCTAATGGAATATCCGCAATTAGCACGGAAGTCAGGGAAACGGCCAGGGGCTCTGTCAGGCTGGCTGTCTTATAATCCAGGTCCTCAAAGCGGTTAAGCAGGTTATAGCGCACGCACAGGTACTGGCCCATGCCGGGTTGGTTTTCCAGGTTGAACATATTCCGGCAGAACTCGGGATGGCCGCTCTTGCAGTCCTCGCAGACCCCGCACATGGAGCAATCTTCCACGATTACCCGGTCCCCGGGCTTGATATGGGTGACTTCCTTTCCGGTTTCCACCACTTCACCGGCGATTTCGTGACCGAGGGCCATGGGCTGATCCGGCCAGTCGCGGACAAAGTTGATATCGGTTCCGCAGACCCCGCAAGCCCGGACCTTGACGATCACATGATTTTGGCCCGGTGCGCCAATGTCCTGCTGACGTTCCTCAATCTGCAATCCTTTTTTGCCGAACAGTCCTTTGCTTTTCATGAATTCCCCTTTTTAATAAGAACGACCGACGACCGTAGACCATGGACTATCAACAATCGGTTATCCTCCGATGCTTAATCTCCACGGCCCACAGTCTACAGTCGTTCATTTGAAATATTAGCTCGCGCCATACAGCTTGGCGTCGCCGCCGGGGTAAATGACATCATCCGCATGGGCCAGGGCCACATCCAGATTGCCGAACACCTTCTGAAAGGCGCCCACGATTTTCTGCATCAGCGCCTTGCGGTTGGGCGGATGAATCCCATGCACAACGGTATATGTATCGCACAGGGATTGTGCCACCGGGAACTGGCGGGGATCGTAATTGTACGTGATTCCCTTGGCCTCGTTGACGCTCCATGGATATCCCGTGCCGCCATAGCCCAGTTTGCTTTGGAACAGGTCCTGGGCCGGTACGGGCAGGGTCTGCCACTGGCCAACCAGCATGCCTTCCTTGAACAGGGCTTTTTCGATGGCGATCCGGAATCGGCGCGGTTCACAATTAACGCCTGCCGCCTTGGGATCAAACCGGACGTTATACATGAAGTACACGTGTTTGCAGTCCGGTGGGCAATACGGCGGAATCACGCCCGGAATCTTGCGCAGTTCGCGGGTCAGGTAATTAGCGTTGGCGATGCGCACCTTGTTGTTTTTGTCGAGGTGCATCAGTTGGGCCCGCGTCAGGGCGGCCGGCAATTCCTGGTTGCGATACATGTAGCCCAGGATGGACGCGTTATATATCCGGCGATGGCTAACCTCGTCCACTTCGTCGCCGAAGCAACGGACCAATCCGGCTTTTTTCATGAGGTTCTCGTCGTTGGTAATAAACAAGCCGCCTTCGCCGCCGCACAGGTTTTTGAAGTTGTTCAGACTGAAACAACCGATATCGCCGAAGGTACCGACATGCTTGCCTTTATACAGTGCGCCATGTGCCTGACAGGCGTCCTCGATTACAAACAACTTGTGTTTTTTGGCAATCTGGAGGATCGGGTCCTTATCGGACGGCATGCCCTGGATATCCACCGGAATAATGGCCTTGGTGCGTTCCGTGATGGCCGCTTCCAGCTTTGCCGGGTCCATGCAATAAGTCCGGGGGTCAATATCCACGAAAACCGGAATGGCGTTCTGGTGAATGGCGCACGAAGCGGAGGCCAGGAAAGTAAAGGCCGCCGTAATAACTTCGTCGCCCGGTCCCACGCCGCAGGCCGCCAGAGCCATGTGCAATGCCGCCGTGCCACTACAGGTGGTCAGGCAGTATTTAGCGCCCGTATAGGCGGCCCATTCCGTTTCCAGGGCTTTGACCTGCGGCGCGGTGCCGCCGGCTACAATGCCACTGTCGAGCACCTGCTTGATCAGGCGCCGGTCGTCCCTGGTGATAATGGGCCAATTCCTGTAATCGGTCCGCTGTAACTCCGGTTGTCCTCCGTCAATGGCCAGTTGGGTCATGGCGTCTTCCTCCTTTTACGGTTTGTTTCAGCACTGTTTAGCGATTGGTCGTGTATCCGCGTGATGGAATGGAATTGATAATACTCGTGGCGATAAAAGCTGGTAAAGAGTCCCGCCGCCAGGCCGCCGCACAGGGTTGCCACGTTGGTTTCCTTGAGTAGGGCATATCCCGGCGGCACTTGTAACCAGATTGTTACCGGCTTCACGGCCGGCACGGCTTCGATGATCTGGGTTTCATAATCCAACGCCAGCCGCTGGCGCGCCTGCCAGTGTTCCTCAAAAGGCATGACCTGAAAATCACGCTTTGACAGCCCCTCGGCATAGCGGCCCACGAGCACGACTTCATCCATGGCGATCGGCTGGCGGCGCAGAATGTCCAGACGCCGGACAAACAGAACCCGGGCGCCAACCGAAATGCCGAGCGCGCGGGCCCATTCCGTTGTCGCTGTCTGCCACTGCATGGTTTGGACCGATCGTTTCAGGTCCGGCGCATGCCGCAGAACACTCTGTGAAAAATTGCCGTTAACGATTGGGATTTTACGGGCCGGGCGTGTATTGACAAAGGTTCCCCGGCCCTGGTAGCGGAGTACCAGGGCTTCCTCCTCCATGATTTGCAATGCCCGGCGCACGGTAATCCGGGAGACGGCGAAGCGGTCGCACAGCGCCCGCTCAGTCGGCAACTGCGTGCCGGGTTTCCAGGTTGCGGAAAGAATCAGTTCCCGCAGGGTTTGCGCCATCTGGTTATAGGCTGTGATCGGCATGTGCATGGAAAAAGTCCGCTATCTTTGTTTCGCCAAAACGGCGCCATAATCGGTCAATGGTTATAACAATATGACCAATGGGCAATAATGTCAACAATTATTTTCAGATATATTTAGCGTGCCTGGAACAAGGTGCGTTTTGATGTCTTGGCGGGCGTGGGCTGGCAGGCCGAAATCGACA
>JBDRSI010000357.1:0-2164 GCA_043825055.1 Verrucomicrobiota bacterium | reverse complement strand
CAATTCCAAATTTCACAATATCACCCCCGCTGACGGCGGGGAAGACCAAGTCGGGCTCCAGAGCGCTGGTGACTTTATTGACTTCGCGTTTGCCGCGATCGTGCTGATTTTCAACCACCAGAATGCCGTCCGGGCGAACCTCCTTCAGGTTTAACCAGAATATGCCATAGGGTTCCACGCGGGCGCCCAGACGGGCGAGATAAGGACAGGGGCCTTTTAACATAAGTGACAATCGAAGGTCAGTTTTGCTTGCCGTTTGCCAGGAGGATACTGATTTTTTCAGGTCCATGGGGATGGCTTTCAGCGGCGTTCGTTCCGTCTTTTCCAAAACGGCTGTTAAGGGCCATTCCGGCGGAATTTTACCTACGCCGGCCTTTCGTTTCCATTCCACAACCGGGACCGGATAGTGCGTACGGCGTCCCTTCTGCAACGTGAAAATCGTGGTTTTGTTGGCCGCCTGGAACGGCTGGAGATGCACCATGTCTTCCATGCCGGTAATGGCCAGATAAGCGCCCTGCTCGCCCAATTGAAACCGTCGGAAGCCTTCGCCGGCGCCTTTGGCTTTGAAAACCTCCTGGGTGATCACGAACCCCAGCGTGCCGCCCTCCTTGAGATAGCGATCGGCGCAGGTATAGGTGAAGAGCATGGAAAAATCTTTTTCGCCGGCGCCCAGCCGCGTCGCATGGCCTTTGAGCGAAAACAGGCCGTAATCCTGCCAGAGCTTGAGCGTCCGTTGGCGATATTCTTCGGCCATATATCCCCAGCGAATCCAGGGCGGATTGCCGATGACAAAGTCGAACTGCTCGACGTAAACCGGGGCGAAGGCATTCTTGATGTAGTGCGCCCAGATACCATCGCGTTTTTCGTCGTCCAGTTGCTTGATCGTGCTGTAGATCGTTTCAAGGCGCGCTTGTTCGGGTGGCGGCAACGGCAACTGTTTGACCAACAGCCGTTGAAACTGAGCAAGATCCATTTTAGCCCGCAATCCCATCATCACCAGCCCCGTGAACCGATCTATGCGTTCCTTGTTCTTCATCGAAACCGGAAATACGTAATCATGTTCTTTGGTGCGAAAGACGACCGTATCCTGGCCAAATAATTCACCTTGGGGTCGCAGGGGTTGCTCAAGATCCGGCGGGAGCACGGAATCGCAGAGATAAACCGGAATGGACACAGGTCTGACGAACGGAAGAAAACGCGAAACGGCAATCAGGTAATTCGTGCGCGCCGCCAGCACGGCAAGCGGGTTTAAGTCAAACCCCACAATATCGTTAAATATGGACCGGCCGACTTCGGCCAGTTGCTTGTGGGACCGTCCGGTGGCATGTTGGGAGGCCCGGTGAATGGCTTGAACCAGGAACGTGCCGGAACCGCAGGCCGGATCGAGAAACCGAACACCCGGTTTCCCGTCGTACCCCGTCTTGGCCACCAGATATTCGGCCAGCCAGTCGGGGGTGTAGTATTCGCCCAGGCCATGGCGAAGTATGCGGGGGACCACGAGTTCATACAGTTTTTGAAGCAGGTCGCGGGTCCATTCGGGCTCCAGGATAGGGGTGGCCGGCTCGAAATCGGCCAGGGCGCGAATAATGTCGCGCGCCGCGCCGGCGATGCGCGGATTCCAGGCATCCAGATACCAGGAAAAGAAATCAGCCTCCAGGAAGTTGGTAATACCCATTTCAACGAATCCCGCGCCGCTTTCCATGTGGGAAAGCCGGCCTCGAACCTTATCGTCATCCTGGCTGGCCAAACCTTCCACGAAGGAGCCGACGTTAAAACCTTTCTGCAGCGCCAGCAGTTCAATAGCCATGAGCTTCATGAGAAAGGCATAAAAGGTGTGGATGGCAAACAACAGCGTTTTCAGACGGATGTTCGCGGGCATACCGTAAAGACGCGCGGTTTCTTGCGCGGCGCTTTCGGCCTTTTCCAGTTTTTCGCCATAGACGACGCCAAAAATCCGGTTCCATTCCTCATAAAAAGTGGCCACGCGGGGGAGCGCACTGCGGCGCTGACCCCGTGTGGCGGCGGCATAGAGTTCGGAAACCAGCAGTCGCGCCACTTGATGTTCTGGTCCAAACACAAGGGCTAAATTTGGCGCGGTGAGAGGCCGTCTTCCCGCCGCCCGGACATAGATCAATAAACTGGCCAAACTACTGGCGATAATCGG
>JBDRSI010000356.1:0-2037 GCA_043825055.1 Verrucomicrobiota bacterium | reverse complement strand
ATCCGGGCAATCTTGGTCATCGCCGCGAGGTCCGGTTTGGCTCTGAACAAAGGGCCGAGCGGAAAGTCAAGCGCACCTCCGTAGAGGGCCCGAAAGGCCAGCCCGGCACCTAAAACGTATGAAATCGAGGTCGCCAGGCTGGCTCCCATAACGCCCAGGGCCGGAATCGGACCGATGCCGAAGATGAAGATCGGATCCAGGACCATATTCACGACCACCACCAGGATACCTATTTTCATGGGCGTGCGGGTATCGCCGGAGGCCCGAAAGACCGCAAAAATCGTCTCATAGAACATCAGGAACAGAGTTGCCACAAAGAACACGCGAAGATACGGGATTGCGAAGCTGAGTGTGGCGGGGCCCGTATCCATGAAAGCCAGGCAGGCAGGCGTGTAGACGTACCCAACGAGCGCGACTACTGTTCCAAGTCCAAGTGTGAGCCAAACGGATTGGCGGATGAAAAAGCGGGTTAGATCGAAATCACGGGCTCCCACATACCGAGCCACGAGGGCCGTTATGCCTATAGTGATAATAGATATAGCCGAAAAAACCGTCCAGATTATCACCATCGAGCTGGTGATGGCGTCTTGCGCCGCTGCCCCGAGTTTGCCCACCCAATAGAAGTCGGTCAGCGATAAAGCGACCTGCATAAGCATGCCGAGGGTTACGGGAATGGCCAGGGCAAAGACCGTCCGGATTATCGATCCGGAGAGGACTTTCTCGCTGTGTTGGTGATCCGCCATGACCTCTCTGTCCAAGGGAATTCAGTGAGACAGTACTCTTCGCTGGCGCAGGGTACGTCGTAATCGCTGGCTTGACAAGCGCATTTGCGCCAAATGTGACAATGAAGACCGAGCCTACGGATTCAAGTACTTTGGATTGAGGTCTTCCCCGGTCCCGCGTTCGACCAGTTCTCGCCAGTGATAGCGGGAACCGAATCGGAAGTAGTTCTCCACCAGGAATGAGCGAACATCGGGGTTTCCGGCCAGGTCACCGTATCGATTCTGCAGGTAGGAGATTGTCTGGGCGGCAATTGCACGTCCCTGCAACTCGGCCAGAGATGAGAGAGGTTCGGTCAAAAAGCGCCTCTGTCCGGCCCACGGCTGCAATTCCTTATGGGCCGTCAGCCGCAGGTAACGTTCAAAAAGCTGCCAGTATAATTCGTTAGGCTCACGGTTGCCGGAAGAATACGCTTCATACTCAAAAGCGGCGTCAACCAGCAGCCCGCGAATTTCGAGTAGCCGAACAACCCCAAGAGCCTCCCGGGCGCGCGTGGCCTGTGCATCGGTCAGTCCCAGGACGCCGGTGAGCCAGGATTCGGTGGAGGTCATTTGTCTGAAGAACGAGGTTATCCCAAAATGCCAGGCGGGATCGTCAAAGCGTGCAAAGGCGGACCGTTCAGCACGAGTTTCGGCTATCGACAGAGCCAGTCCTGCGGCCTCGATAAGGTGCTGGAAACTGGCCAGCCCGGGACGCAGATTACCCACTATGCGGATGTCCTCGGGAGCATCAATGACCAGGACGTCCGCATACGCAGACCTCTGTTGGTCCTCGGTCAAATGGAAGTAGACCGGATAGTCGTCTACCTCAAAGCCCCAGCCGGCAAGAGTGCGAGTGAGCAGCGTCTTTTGGGAATCCACCGGCATGCGGGCATCGAGATCGGCCAGAGCTTCGCGCACGGAGGCGGCCCAATTCCATATCTGCTGAACGTTGTTGTCTTGTTGGTAGGCCTCAAATGCGGTCCGCGTTTCATCGTCGACGCGTTCGAGGAACTCCGCATACATGCCTTTGTCCAGGGGGGTCGTACCGGAGACCAGGCCGAGATAATCATTGTAGCCGTAGCGCTTGGCGGTCTGGTTTCGCATTCTCAGGAGACGCGCCATCAGGGCTGCGGGTTCTTCGCCGGGATCCGCGGCAGCCCGGTAAGCAGCTTCGCGGTCAACTTCGCGGTTGTTGGTGTACATCAATTGACAGGCGTCTTCCGGAGCCAGGGTTCGGCCTCCAGTGTGACACCAGGCGGAACTGTAGAAGGCAGAA
>JBDRSI010000355.1:0-4703 GCA_043825055.1 Verrucomicrobiota bacterium | reverse complement strand
CCCGAAACCATGAAAGCGCGTCTCCTTGGACAATAACGTCCATCGCGCTTACAATATCGCAGGCGGCATAAGCCACAGAAAGGAGGCGCGCTTTCGTAGTTTCAGGTTTCAGTAACCCATTGTTTCGGAGGCCAATACAGGTTATTAACGCCAAGGTCTTTTTCCCGTGCCACTTATCTCCGCTATTATCAGTGCAATCAGTGTAATCCGTGGTTACAATCTTTGGCTGGGTGACCCACACATTCCTCCTGAGGCGGATAAATCTGTTGACGAGCCAAAAATTAAGGTATTCATTTGGTTGTAATCAGGGCATGATGCTTTGGAATTGATATGGTGATTCCTTTTACCCGTAAGATGCTGATGGACTGGGGCGGCGCCGACGTGTTTCGGGCCGGCCTGGCCATGTTCGCAAAGGGTCTTGTCCAGGACGTGACCTATGTTCCCCCCGTGGTCAAGGGTACGGTCAAGGTCGGCGCAGGAACGCTGGCCTGTCAGTTTACCCTGCGGCCGAAAGGGGGCGCCGAGAACCAGTGCCGCTGTTACAATTGCCGGGAGCATTCCCTGACCTGCGTTCATATGATTGCCGTCGGCCTGGAACTTCTCCGCCGGCATAGCGATCCCGACCGCGCGGTCAAGATCAAGGCGGAACAGCGCCGCGCGGCGCGCCTGGCACAAGTAAACGAGGCGGCCTACCTGAAGCGCGTTCCGGAGGGCACGCCGGGCGCCGCATGCGCCGCCCTATGTCTGACCCTCGGACGTAACTGGATGGCCGGATACCGCGCCGGCCGCATCCCACTCCATTGCGCAATCGAGTGCAACGGCCGCCGCGCGGCGCCCGAAATCGTTTCACGGAAGCTGTCATTCGTATTTCCGTCCCGGGACGAATCCCTGCTCTTTGTGCTGGAGGATATTTCGGAAGGCCCGCTGAAAGGTAGTCTGGAAATTGGGCAGAGGGATTTCACAAATCTCCTGCAGATTCATGCCGGCAAACCCCTGGCCGTCGAGGGTGAGGAAAGCCCCGTGATGGTCAACACCGTCCCGCTGGTCTCCATCCTGAAATTAGACATTGATACCCACTCAGGCGAGCTGACCCTGGCGGTGCACAATGAGTTGCCGGTCAGCGGGGCGTCCGCGGCGCCCTTCTATATCATTGCCGGGAAAACCGGCTGGGTTTTCGGCGCCGGGCAGTTCTGGCCGCTGGAGAAACTGCTCCCGATCCCTTTCCAGCCGCTCTATGCCCAGTCGGTGACCATTCCGCGCTCGGCTGTGCTCCGGTTCATGAACACTGAACTGTCGTTGCTCGCGAAACATATGCCGGTGGCGACCGAACTAAGGCCCGACCTGTTCAGTTTAGAACCGGCCGAACCCCGGTTCCGGATGGAAGTGCGCGGCAGTCCGGCTTCGCTGGCCGCCACGCTGTCCGCCGAGTACGGCGCGATCGCGGTGGTGGCCGGTAAACCCGATCCGGTTGACCCGTTGGCCGTGGCGGATCCGGAAGATGTGTTCCGCTACCTGACACGCAACCCGGAGCGCGAACGGCAGGCCCTGCAGCGGGTCAAGGCCTTTGGCTTTGACGGGGAGTGCGGCGATGCCCTCACGCCGGTTGTTGGCGAGCGCGAGGTGCTCAATGTCCTCGGCAGTGGCATCCACGCCTTGCGCCGGCTCGGCTGGAAAGTAGAGTTCGCCGGCTCTGTCCAACCATTCTTGGACTCGTTGGAGTCCGCCATGCCTGTCGTGCACGTCCAGGATGATGTTGGCGCCGGCTGGTTCGATGTTGGCTTCGCGTTTGAAGACGGCCAGGGGCAAAGTTTAGCGGAGTCCGAGATCCAAAGGGCCCTGCTCAAGGGCGATTCCTTCATCCAGCAGGGTGGCCGGACCATCCTGCTCGATTCCGGCGCGATCGAGTCGGCCCGCGATATCTTTGCCGACTGTGCCAGCGGCGAGGGCGCGCGCGCCGGCACATTCCGCCTCGATGGCGTTTATGCCGCCTACATCAAATCCTCCCTGGATGCCTTGGAAGGGATTGATGTCGAGGCGCGGCCGGAATGGCTGGACAAGATCCGGGGGCAGGAGAGTGGACGCCTGGTCCTGGAGAGCGCGGTGTTGCCGCCGGACTTGGCGCAGGTTATGCGTCCATACCAGAAGGAGGGCGTCGCCTGGCTGAGGTTTTTGGAACAGAACCAGTTCGGCGGCATCTTGGCCGATGATATGGGACTGGGCAAGACCCTGCAAGCCCTGGTGTGGTTGAGCCTGGCGCGGCGGCACGCACCGGCGGAGGGCAAACCGGCGCTGATTGTTTGCCCTTCGAGCCTGGTGGATAACTGGGCGGAGGAATCAGCGCGCTGGACGCCGCGGCTCCGCGTCCTCGTGATGAGTGGCGGCGAACGGCACGCAAAGTGGAGTGATCTTGGCGAGGCCGATATTGTCGTGACCTCCTACGCGCTGTTGCGCCGGGATATCGAGTTGCTGACCGCCTTGGACTTCGCCGCAGTTGTGCTTGATGAGGCCCAGCACATCAAAAACCGCTCCACCCAGAATGCCCAGGCCACCAAGCGCTTGAAAGCCGTCCACCGCCTGGTCCTGACCGGCACGCCGATTGAAAACAGCGTGGCCGACCTGTGGTCAATCATGGACTTCCTGATGCCTGGTTATCTCGGGCCCTATGAACGCTTCCGCCTGGGCTACGAGGCCCCCATCGCGCAGGGCGGCGAGCCGGCCGAGGCGGCGCAACTCAAACTGCGCCGCAAGCTCCGGCCGTTCATGCTCCGGCGATTGAAGCAGGATGTCGCCAAGGACCTGCCGCCCAAGATCGAGAAGCTGGCGATTTGCGTGATGACCCGCGACCAGCAGCTTGTCTATAAAAACCTGTTGCAGGCCTCGCAACGCAAGATCAGTGACCTGGTCAAGCGTAACGGCTTCCAGCGCTCGCGCATGGAGATCCTCACAACCCTCCTGCGCCTGCGGCAGACTTGCTGTCACTTGGAACTGCTCAAGCTCAAGGATCTCGACAGCCAATATCCCTCGGGCAAGCTTGAGCTTTTCTTCGAACTGCTCGACGAGGCGATTGATGGCGGACACCGTGTACTGGTATTCAGCCAGTTCACCTCCATGCTGGCCATCCTCAAGCGCGAACTGAAAAAACTTGGGTTGACTTACAGCTACCTTGACGGCTCCACGCAAAATCGCCTGGCCGTTGTCAAGGAGTTCAACACCAACCGTTCAATCCCCGTGTTCCTGATCAGTCTCAAGGCCGGCGGCACGGGCCTGAATCTTACCGGGGCGGACATGGTGATCCATTTCGACCCGTGGTGGAATCCGGCCGTCGAGGCGCAGGCCACCGACCGGGCCCACCGGATCGGCCAGCACCGCACCGTCTACAGCCTAAAGCTGATCACGAAGGATACCGTCGAGGAAAAAGTCCTTGCCATGCAGCGGCGCAAGCAAAGCGTGATCAACGCGACACTGGCCGACGATGAGCAGGTCATGCAGAAGCTGACTTGGGAGGATGTGAAGGACCTGCTGAGCCTGAACTGAACATAGATTCGGCAGTTCATTCCACGACGAAACACGGGTGTGTGGCCTGTGTTTCGCGTATTTAGTTCAACTTCTCTTTTTGTTAAAACGAACATCGTTTTTCCTCCGCAGTCATCCGGTATCATTGTCAGGTATCATCCGTGTTGACGGCCGCATGAATAGATGTAACATGAGCGTGTCGTGGAAAGGGTTGCTGGATGCAGACGCGATCACACGCAAAATGACGGTTGCGCGAATGGTTTGGAAGGAGGAGAGTGCATTATGTGGCACTATCGAAATGTTTTGCGGCAGTTCTTGCGCCGCCTGCGGATGGGTTGTCTGCAGGGGAGCGTCTGGATCACGCCACGCGATATCCGGCCGGAATATGATGATCTGGTGAAGGCGGCGGGAATTGAGTCTTATGCCTATCTCTTCGAAGCACGCACCGTGCTGGGATTGCCGGCGGGAACGGTGGTGCGCTCAGCCTGGTCCATGGATTTGCTGGAACAATGTCAGCAATGGTATTGCGCGAATGCGCAACGCAACTGGGAGGCCTTGCGGTTGAAACATTTTTCCGCAAAATCGTTATGGTTTTTAGCCCGGGAGACCAACCGGGCATTCCGGGCAGTCATGGCGCCTGATCCTTTGTTGCCCAAGGCCTTGTGGCCGGAAGGATACCGTGGGGCAGAGGTTATCGCCTGGCATCGGCGCTTGCTGGGGGAGCTGGCCCGTCAGCTCGAATGAGCGCTAACCCGGATATTTCACGCTTTGGCGTGAAATGTCCGTCCTTCGGACTTCGACTTCGGCCCTCCGGGCCTGCGCTCAGGATTGCGCCCGGGCTAACAACCTCGCGTCTGTTCGTGCGGCCGTCAAAACAGATGTAACATCAGATTTCCTGATCCCGTGTGGAAATTATTAATGTTTCAAAAATTTTACGGAAAATGATTTGGCATATTAATATGGCGGGCGGCCTGTCCTGACATGTGGTTGGCGAAATCAGCGGTGAATCTTCTTCCAGGCTACGCCGCAGATTGCGGAAAGGAACCCAAGATCGTTGTCAAATTTGCAATAATGACTTTTTTAAGCTTCGGTAACCACCTCAATCCGTGCTTTATAACGTTCGGGTACATGAATCCGAGGCATGCGTCCTGTTGGCATGTATAATGCTTTTAATTAATGGGATGATCATT
>JBDRSI010000354.1:0-4559 GCA_043825055.1 Verrucomicrobiota bacterium | reverse complement strand
AGGAGGGACACGAAGGAAGCCGCGTTCCGCCAGGCCGGGTCGTCGAGTTTGCCGTCCATGGCCGGAGCGGCGGTTTGCGGCACCGCGAGGAACGCGGGAAAACGCGTCTCCGCGGAGGCGGCGGCAACGCTTGACGCCGCCATGCCGGCAAGAGCGCAGGCCGCCAGTATCTTACACGTAGTGTTTATACTCATCAGGTCACTCCTCCTTTAATTAGGGGTCTCCCGAAAAATGTATGGGTAAAACTATCAGATTTAATGAACAATAGGCAAACTAAAAAATGCAATGCGGGTTAGGCAGTCAGGTCGTCGCGTGCTCGATCCATGCATACAATTCCCGAACGGTGCGTTCGAATACGGCGAAGCTGTATTGCTCGATGGCCAGGGTTTTGGCCCGGCGGGCCAGTTCCTGGCCCTGGTCAGGGTGTTCGATCAGCTCTCGCATGCCGGCGGCGAAGCGCGCGGGCGTCGGGGAGGCTAGCACGGCCACATCGGGGGTCAGTACTTGCGTGTGCGCGGGCAGGTCGGTGGCCAGGATCGGCTTGCCGGACTGCAAATACGAATAAATTTTCATGGGTGTATTGTTGCCCTGAATGCGTGGCGATACGAGCACGTCGGCCACGGCAAACAGTTCTGCCATCCGGCCGATGGGCCACGGGCCGAGGAAGCGCACCTTATCGCCAAGGCCCGCTATTCCGGCTTTTGCCTGGTAATGCCGGATATCAGTTTCTTTACCGCCGGCGATTACGAGCGTTGCTTGGACGCCGTTTTTCAGCAGGAGGGCAAAACTAGCAAGCAGGAGATCCAGCCCCTGGTACCGCTCCAGGTTGCCGATATAAAGGAAGCAGGGATGCGGGAGGGCGGATAACGCCGGCGGGAGTTCCCCTGCGACTGTCGAAGGTGTCACGGCCAGTAGCGAAACATCACGCAACAGGCACAGCTTGCGCGGCGTGTAAGGCCGGGCAATGTCCGCTAAAGTGTCGCAGACCGGCACGACTGCCAGCGCGTGGCGGATGGCGCGGCCTTCGAACCATTTCAGGATTGGGGAGAACGCCGCCAGGGCCCGAAACTTTTCGGTCATCTGCTGGGGCATGGAGGAATCCATGTCGAACACATAGGGTGTGCGCAAGCAGAGGCGGATCAGCATGGCCATGAAAACGGATTCTTCCACCGCGTGCACCACCTGGTAATGTCCGCGGGCGGCCAGGTGCAGGGCCTTGGCCAGCACGAACACATCGCAGACCAGTTTCTTGAACGAAAAACCCGGCCGGATGCCGCGCATACCCGGCAGGCGGGGAATGCGATGCAGGGTGACGCCGGGATAGACCCGATCGGCGCCCTCGTGGAACGTCACCACGTCAACCTGATCGCCGCGCCGCGCCAGTACCGTGAGCAGGAGGTCCACGGCAATGGGCGTGCCGCGCTCCTGGTAGAACGGATGTGGGGCAAGGAACAGGATTTTCATGGATGGTTGTCTATGGTTTGGATAACACGCAGTTCTTGTTTCAGGCGTCCCTATGGGACGCGATTCCATTTGATTTTTCCGGTGCAGGCGCTGAAGCGCCTGCCTATTTTCGTTCGCCCAAATGGGGCGGCTGTCACCCCGCGTCCCGTAGGGACATTCGGTAATAGGCCGGCGCTTTAGCGCCGGTACCCCGTCAGAATAAAAAACGTCCCGTCCCGTAGGGACGGATAAACTCCACGTTCATCCCCATACATACCGTTCGTCGTATGGCACATTGTGCC
Source organism: Verrucomicrobiota bacterium (assembly GCA_043825055.1). Classification (GTDB taxonomy): domain Bacteria; phylum Verrucomicrobiota; class Kiritimatiellia; order JAAZAB01; family JAAZAB01; genus VSJD01. Next base: position 2,814 of record JBDRSI010000354.1, on the reverse strand, counting down.
TTTTAAGAAATGCCAGGTATTCCTCTTGAAATGACACCGTGCGGTGGTGTTCTTCTTGCCCCTCAATATACCGGCATGTCTCATCGGCTTGTAAAATCCCTATGCTGAACGCTCCGTATCCTTCCTGCCATGTAAATCCCGCCATCTGCGGAAACGTTTGATGGAGCCACTTTGACGAAGACCCCTTGATCGACTGCATAGCATCGGCGACCGAAAGTTCGCGGCTTAACGACAGCAACAGATGGACGTGTTCGGACACTCCGCCAACAGAAAGCGCTTTCATGCCATTCTGTCTTGCGATTCCCCCCAGATAAGGGAAGAGCCGTTGGCGCACTGGCGGGGACAACCAAGGCTCGCGGTTCTTGGTGCTGAATACTACGTGAATCAAGAGGGTGTGATACGAATTTGCCATGTTTCAGGCGTCCCTACGGGACGCGATTTCATTTGCTTGTTATTGTACAGGCGCTAAAGCGCCTGCCTATTTTCGTTCGCCCCCACTGGGGCGAAATGCTCAATTCCGTTCATGGGTTCCCAGCCATTTCCGGAGCCGGCCGTAGCTGAGCAGTTGGTCGGTCAGGAAAGTGGCCATGTATTGCAGGGGCACGCCGCCGATCGTTTTGCGGTGCAGGCGGTCGCACTTGCGGCAAATGGTCAGCGACTCGATGTCCGTGGCAAACTGCCGGCGCAGTTGCCGGTAAGCCGTCCCATTCCAGATTTCCTTCAGCGATGTTTCCTGGGCGTTACCGAGCTTCAGCACGGCGTGAAAATCCTGTGGGCAGGGCGTGACCGTGCCGTCGGCGCAAATGACCATGGCGTACCAGGGGAAGGTGCACACGGAAAAGGAGCGTTCCCCGCCACGCCCGCCCGACCCGCCTGCAACGCTACCTGCCCGCAGTGGCTTCGCCACAGGCGATGCAGGCGGGTGCGTAGCATTGCCTGCCCGCAGGACTTCGTCCAGCGATGTAGGCGGGCGGGCAGGTTCGGCCCAGACATATTCCTCTTTTTCGATGATTTCGTTCACGCCGGCTTCCAAAAACTGCCGGCGCAAGGCCTGCACTGCGGAGGAGTCGTTCTCGGCGGCCCGGTTACGGAAGCGGATTTTTTCGATGACCACGTACGGTTTTTTCAGACCCAATTCGCGGCGGAGTGCGACGAGGCGCAGAATATTACCCCGTGTTTTCTCGAAGGTGGCGCCCACGCGCACCCGCTCGTAGGTTTCCTTGGTAAATCCGTCGAAGGAAAACGAAACCAGGTCGGGGCCGGCCTCCAGCAGGCGGCGTGCCTTGGCTTCATCCAGCAGAGTGCCGTTGGTATGGAAGCGGACTTTAAGCCTGGCTGCCTTGGCGTAACGGATCATGTCAAAAAGCGCCTGGTTCATCAACGGCTCGCCGCGGTGATGGAGGTTCACGTCGAGGGCGAAATGGCGGGCTTGATCAATGATCTTTTGAAACAGCTCCAGGGGCATAAGGCCCTTGTCGGCGGCGGCCACGTCCTTATTGGGGCACATAACGCACCGCAGGTTACAGCAACTGGCCGTTTCGATCCACAGGCGCAGAGGCAAATGCTGGAGCGCCGCCTGCCGGCGCCGGTAGGCCAGGTAAATCCGGCCCATGCGGCCCATTTTTAAAATCGGTTGCATGTGTGTACAATAAAGAAAACCGGATCATAGTTAAACAGTAAAATTGCGCGGCTGTTTGCTGGACATACACCGCCGGATTTGCATAATCTGGACAGGCGGTTGAACCATGCCGGATTTATACGCCGGAGGTGGATTGAACACGGATAAAAATGACATGGAAATGTTGACCGGACAACCGAGCCGCCTGCACCGCTGGGCTCTGCTCCTCGTCTGCCTGGCGGCCTTTTTTTTGCGCTTTCAGGGCATCAACTGGCCCGCCTTTCATCCCGATGAACATCCCATTGGCGAGTGGGTGAATAAAGCCGCGCGCGGCGTGTCCCAGAAAGACAAGCTTTACGCCCATGGTTTTTTCCACCTGATCAAGCCGGCCATCTGGATCAGTCGGGGACTCGATTACACCTCGAACGCCTTCGCGTTTCAGCGTGGCCTGAAAGACCGTGTGCGCCGCACCGAGGATAACGCCATCATGGTAGCGCGATGGTTCAATGTCTGGGCGGGCACGCTGGTCTGCCTGGCGGGCTACCTGCTGGTCCGGCGCATTACCCGTTCGCCCTGGGCGGGCGTGTTCGGCGCGGCCTTGCTGGGGCTGGCCCAGTATCCGGTTGAGCACAGCCACTACGGTGAAACCGATATCGCTATGCTGTTGACCCTCACGACGACACTGTGGTTGATCGCCGTAACAGTGGAGACCCGCAGAAGGCTTGTCTTTGTGCTGGCCGCCCTGGCCGGTGGATTTGCCGCCGGCACCAAGTTCACGCTCTTTTTGCTTCTGCCGGTGATCCTGGCGCTGAGCGTAACCTTCGATCCGCGTTCGCTGTCGCTGAGGGCGTGTGTCCGTACCGGCGGCCTGGTCCTCGCCGGATTGGTTTGCTTCCTGCTGGGTTTTTTGCTGGCCATGCCCGAGGCCGCGGACGTGGGCTGGTTTTTTAAGGGTTTGGCCTATGAGAAAGCACGGGTATTCGGCGAAACCGCGTTGAACCTGGGCCCGCTTCGGGGGGACAAGCAGGTCAGGTATATGTTACATGCCCGGGAATTCCTGGAGTATCTGAACACGCTGGGGTGGGGCTGGCTGGGGCTGGCGGTTGTCGGCTTGCCGTGCCTGGTACTTCACGCCTTCCGCCGGTTCTGGACGGTCACCCTGCTGTTTCCCATCCTTTTCCTGATCTATTGGATCT
>JBDRSI010000353.1:0-4376 GCA_043825055.1 Verrucomicrobiota bacterium | reverse complement strand
TGATCCAGCTGCGGATAGCCGCATATTTATGCGGACTTGGTGAAATCGGATACAGCAAAATGTTTCTTTCTCCGCAGTTCGGTCCCCGTAACCGTGTCGGCATTGTTATCACCGATGCCAAACTGAAACCGGACCCGATTTATAATGGACCGAAATTATGCAACCGTTGTATGGCGTGCGTACAGGCATGTCCGGGGAATGCCATCCATGCCAAAAAAACTGTCAAGGTAAAATTGGCCGGCCGCGATGTAAAGTGGGGCGAACTGGATTGCAACGCCTGTACCATCGCTTTTTGCGGCGGATTGGCAACCGATGAGCCTGTTTCGGAAGATGAACGCTATATGGGTGGTTACGGCAATGTCAGGAGTGCTCCCTGGAGTCCGTTTTATAAGAAGCCGGCAAATGTGTATAATACCGGACAAGCGGTTTGTGGTGGACGCGGATGCATGCGGGCTTGTATGATAAGCTTGGAAAAACGGGGCGTTCTGCAAAACAAGTTCAAGGAAAAATTCCGTCGCCGCAAACCATGGTCGGTTGATTGGTCCACAACGCCTGCCTATCCGGCCGATGCCATGATGGACAAGACTGCGAGCAACCCTATGACGGGATCGGGGAAAGATAATGCGTCAACATCTCGCAAATCGGAAGAGAAAGAGGCGGATTAACACGGCCAATTAAAAAATACGGGCTTGTGAATAAAACAATGCAATTTGCAGTAGGTTACCAGCTTCCAGACGGGGAAAACACGGCTGATATTGTCCGCGATTATCGTGAGCATATCGCCGAAGTTTATTTTCCATGGGTTGGTATGGCGTCAGCCCGCGTAGCGTTACATAAAGGCCGGGATTGCACGGATTCGGAGGCGCAACAAATTCTGGTGGACGATCTGCGCGCCATCCGGGCCATGGGGATAAAACTTGATTTGCTATTCAATGCCAACTGTTATGGCAAAAAGGCGATCAGCCAGAGTTTGGAAAATCAGGTGCGCTCCATCATTGAGCATCTTGGCGAGAAAGCCGGCGGCGCCGATATTGTCACTACGGTCTCGCCGATGGTGGCCCGGACCGTCAAAAAGTTTTTCCCATCAATTGAGGTGCGCGCCTCGGTCAATCTGCGGATCGGCACAATTCAGGCTTTGGCATACAGCCGTGAATGGTTTGACAGTTATTATATTCAGCGCGACGTCCAGCGGCATATCCCGTATGTCCGCAGATTGACAGAATGGGCTGACCGAAACGGTAAAACGCTTTGCATGCTGGCCAACAGCGGTTGTCTCAGATATTGCCCCGCGCAGACTTTTCACGACAATCTGGTGGCGCATGACGGCGAAATCGCCAAAAAAAAGAACGTTTCAGATTGGAATCCGCATTTATGTTGGAGTCTCTATCAGGACCGGAAAAATTGGCCGGCGCTTTTGCAGGGTTCATGGGTTCGGCCTGAAGACCTGCATCATTATGAAGGATTGGTCAAAGTGGTCAAGTTGGCCACGCGCATGCATACCCACCCCAGGCTTGTGGTTTGTGCCTACGCGCATCGGCAATATGACGGAAATCTTCTAGACCTGTTTGAACCGGGCTTCGGTCCGGCTTTTGCGCCTTATCTCATCCACAATGCGCGTTTTCCGGCGGACTGGTTTAAAAAAACTTCTACATGTCATGAAGCCGACTGTGATACATGCGGCTATTGCAAGGCGGTTCTGGATAAGGCTCTCATTCGTTTTGGATAACATGCGCATTTGTATATTATCTGAATTTTCAGAACGAATTAATTTCCAACAGCCTGCAATCTACAGCCTATATTAACCCGTGGGGTTACAATAAAAAGCGGTGCAAAATCAGGGCAACCATTTGAATTTTTATAAACGCGCTTTGATCCGGCAAATCGCCGGCTGGACCTTGATCGCCATCGGCATGGCCGGGTTGATCCTGCCGGTGCTTCCGGGGTGGCCATTTTTAGGCGCGGGTGCGCTCTTGCTCGCGCCCCATGTCCGCCTGTTTCGCCGGTTCGCGGCTTGGATACATTTCCGCTTTCCCGCGTTGCGCGGACGCCTGCGCGCGTTCCGGGATTTTCAGCCGCCGTCGCGGCCGCCATCCTCCTCCTGTCCGCCTCCGGGTTAGACGTCCCGCCATGGTGACGCTCGGATAATGGTCAATGGATAATGGTCGATGGTTCATGAATCGAAGCCACACAGAGCTTTACCACAGGACCACGAGACCTCGGTCGGCAACGTAAGCTCAAGTGGGTCTTGATGGATCGTGAGCTACGGTCTTGCGCTTCGGGTTCAAGCGTGATTCGTCTGGGCCGCATTAACCATTCCCGCCGAAGGCGGGTCCGCCTATGGCGGAAACCCTAAACCATCAACCATTCCCGATCCGCGCGTCGTTACGCGCGGATCGGGGGCGTCTATTTGGAGATTGTGCCTTCCCATCCATTTTCTATAATAGCGTCGTTTTGTTCGTGAAGAAAGTTTCATTGACACGAGGATGAACCCCATGCCCAAGAACGTGATTGTGGCTCAGTCCGGCGGGCCGTCGCCGGTGATTAATAATTCCTTGCGAGGCGTCCTGGATGCCTGTATGGAACAACCTGCGGAGTTCGACAAAGTCTATGGCGGCTGGCATGGGATTGAAGGCGTGCTGAAGGAAGAACTGCTTGACCTGTCTGCCCAGGAGGCGAAGGAAATCGCCCTGCTGGCCACCACGCCCGCCGCCGGTGCCATCGGGACCTGCCGCTACAAGCTCAAGGACAAGCAGGCCCGGGACTTCGATCGGATCATTGAGGTCATGCAAGCCCATAACGTCGGCTATTTTTTCTATATCGGTGGTAACGATTCCATGGACACCGCGCACAAGATCAGCCGGATTGCCCGCGACAAGGGTCTCGAACTGGTCGCCACCGGCGTGCCGAAAACAATTGATAATGACGTTGGCGATTCCGCATTCAAGCTCATTGACCATACGCCCGGCTATGGGTCGGTGGCGCGTTACTGGGCATGCTTGATCCAGAATGCCAACGAGGAAAATGCGGGGGCGTGCCCTTCTGACCCTGTGCTGGTGATCCAGATGATGGGCCGCAAGATCGGCTACATCCCGGCGGCGGCGCGCCTGGCCGATCCACAGCGCCAATTCCCTCTGCAAATTTACATGCCCGAGTCCGGGCTGACACTCGAACAACTTGCGGACAACGTCAACGACGAGCTCAAACGCAGTGGTCGCTGTATCGTGGCGCTCAGCGAAGGATTCGATGTGGGTGATATTGGCGCGGCGCAAGACGCCTTTGGGCACGTCGAGTTCGGCGCCAGTAATTTGACGGCCCAGCAGGTGGTCGTATCGTATTTGAACGCCAAGGGCCTGCCCACCCGCGGGTTTGCCCGCGGGCAGGTCCCCGGCACTGATCAACGTTCCACCTCGGCGTTTGCCTCCACCGTGGATCTGGATGAGGCCTACCAGGTGGGACGTCATGCGGTGGAAATCGCCCGTAAGGACGGCAACGGTTGGATGTCCACCATTCTGCGCGTGTCAGGCCGGAAATATTTTGTGCGCTTTGACAAAGTATCCTTGGAGCAGGTTGCCAACAGCGAAAGGACCTTCCCGAAAGCGTGGCTGAGTCCCAGCAAGATTGATGTTACGGACGACTTCCTGCGCTATGCTCAGCCGCTTATCGGTACGAAATGGGTCAATATCCCGCTGGAGAAAGGCATCCAACGTTTTACCAGGTTCCAGCCGATCTTCGCGGAGAAACAATGCCCGGTTTATAAGCCGGAAGCCTATAATTAAAGCCGAAGCCGCAAGCAAAACATGTTGCCCGCGAAACACGCGAAAGAACGCAAAAGAGATTTCCTTTTTTAGAAAATCAAAAAAACCGCATTCTTTTTTCAGACGTGCCATTTTCGCGTGCTTTCGTGTTTCGTGGGCTACATTCTGCTATGCAAACATATAATGTATTTTGTTGTGGAATAATCTAACCTATGCAAACCATTTCAAAAGTCTATTTCGGTTCCGCGCATGTGGAGCGTGCGGATGCGGCGGTCAGCCTGCCGGCCAAGTTGGAACGCATTCTAAACAAGGTGGACTTGAAGCGCCTGTGCCAGGGCGCCTGGGTGCCCATCAAAATGCATCTGGGCGGTGGGCTCGGTTACACCATGATCCACCCGGTCTTCGTCAATATCGTGGTCAAGGCCGTGAAGACGGCGGGAGGCAAGCCTTTTGTCGTGGACGGTCTGTTTGGCACGATCGCCACGGCGGCCGAACGCGGCTATACGACGGAAACGTTGGGCTGTCCGATCGTCTCCGCCGGCGGGCCTTATGACGCGCACATCGTGAAGCGCAAGGTGAATTTTCCCGGCCTGGATGAAGTCAACGGCAACGGTGGAGCCG
>JBDRSI010000352.1:0-5374 GCA_043825055.1 Verrucomicrobiota bacterium | reverse complement strand
GTATGGAGGTATCTGTTGTCCGCTGATTGGCAGGCATCAGCTTGAAAATATGGGGATTGCCGTGGCCGCCCTGGAAGTCCTGCGGGATGAATACAGTCTGCCGGTGGCGCCCCGGGCCGTGAAAGAAGGCTTGGAGATGATCCGGTGGCCAGGCCGCTGCCAGGTGCTGTCGAAAGAACCGGTGACGATCCTGGATGGCGCCCATAATCCCGAGGGGGCGCATATATTGAGTCAGGTGTTACATGAATTGGTCAAGGGCCAGCCGGTGGGCCTGGTGGCGGGCCTGTGCGCGGACAAGGATCTTGATGGGTTTTTACGGGCGTTGGCGGGTAGGATCCGACGGGTTTGGGCCGTGCCGCTTAGGACCGAGCGTAGTCTGTCGCCCGTGGCCATGGTTGCCCAGGCGAAAGTCGTGGGATGTCCGGTGACGACCTCTTCCGTGCCGGATGCCTTGCGCGAAGCGGCTGCCTGGGCCGTGGCCAATCGCGGTGCGGTGTGCATTGCGGGTTCTCTTTATCTGGCCGGTGAAGTGCTGGAATTAAGCGGAAAGGCGGAAAGCCTCTTTGACTAAGGACTTTTTGCCCGCGAAACACGCGAAAGCAACCATTGATTACGTAAAAACACGAATAAATCATTCAATGGACTTTTGCTATGTCTTAACTGATGGGGTTGCAGTTCTGTTGTCTTATGAAAAGCATAATGTCTTTTTCGCATTTCCTTTCGCGCCTGTCCCGCCGTAGCTTCTGAGCGAAGGGGGATGGTTAGCGGGCAAAATTTCTTCTGCTATTTTTTTCTTTATCAAACCGGTGCGCGCGATTATCTTATCCGTTGAGACTCGAAGCCGGGGTGGCGAAATGGCAGACGCACTGGACTCAAAATCCAGCGGTGGCAACACCATGAGGGTTCAACTCCCTCCTCCGGCATTCTTTCAATTGCGGAATGTAGATTGCGGAGTGCGGATTCTGTATTTTAACCCTGAACTTTAAACCTAAATAGCCAAGGATTTATGAATAACCCTTATCAACAATTTGTGGCGACCTGTGCGCGGTTGGTCAGCGAACAATACCCGCTGGGCACCGCCAGTGCCTGTCCGCGCGTCATCATCCCGCGGGAAGCCCCGTGCGTCCTGCTGTTTTCGCCGCATCCGGATGATGAGTGCATTACCGGCGCCTTGCCCTTGCGGCTCCTGCGCGGGCGGAAGCTGAACGTGATCAATGTGGCCGTGACACAGGGCAGTCGCAAGGACCGGCAGGATGAACGCCTGGCGGAACTGCGCCATGCCTGCGATTACCTGGGGTGGGGCGTGCTCCAGACGGCCGAACGGGGCCTGGAAAAAATCAATCCGGCCAATCGGGAACAGAATCCGGCCGCCTGGGCGGAGATGGTCGGTGTGATTGCCGAAATTTTGAGGAAAAAACAGCCGCGCTTGATTTTTGTGCCGCACGAAAAGGACTGGAACAGCACCCACGTGGGCACGCATTATCTGGTCAACGACGCGCTTAAAACCATGGAAGAAAGTTTCTGCTGTGGCGTGTGCGAGACGGAATTCTGGGCGCCCATGAGCAATCCCAATCTGATGATCGAGTCCAGCGTGGCGGATGTGACCGACCTGGTCACGGCCTTGTCGTTCCATGTGGGCGAAGTCAGCCGCAATCCGTACCATGTGCGCCTGCCGGCCTGGATGCAGGATAATGTCCGCCGGGGCGGGGAGTTGGTGGGCGGGCAGGGGGGGCATGCGCCCACTTTTGCCTTTGCCACGCTATACCGGTTCCGATCCTGGGTCCACGGGAAATACAAGAAAGCGGACAAAGCAGGCAAGTTTGTGTCGTGCAACGATAACCTGGAAAATATCTTCGGCTGACCTTACCACTCGACATTCACCGGCACGGTTGGGCGGTAACTCCGGTCGTTGATTTCCTCAAGGTCGCTGAAGCCGTCTCCATCGGAATCCACGCGGAGCGGATTGGTCTTCCAGGTATTGATCTCCTCGTAATCGGAAATACCGTCGCCATCCGTGTCTGGTGCCACCGTCACCCGCACCTTCAGTTCTCCGTGCATGCCCAAGGATAGTGAGAAATTGTTGCGGAACTTCAGCTCGCCGGAACTGCCTGCCACCACATTGGTCTCCTTACCGATGAAATAGACTATGTTCGTATCGTTCCCGAACCGCATCAGGAGTCCGCTGGCCGGCGCACTGATGCCCATGTGGGTTTTCATGGTATCAGGGTTGCCGTCCGCTCCATATTTGGCGAAGGAATCACTCCATTGGCCGGTGGCGACGCAATGAATGATGTTGCCCCGGTTGGCGGATATCCCGCTGGGTTGCCATAGCTGGCTGGCCTGCACGGTGATCAGGTGTTCCTCCGGTCGGTTCGGATTAGCCTGGGGCGTTGTGCAACCGGCGATGGCCAGGCCCATGAGAAGACCGGCCAGCGAAACGGTGAAATGGCGAAATGGCGAAACGGTGAAAGACTCGGAGTGATGTCCGAAAATCGCTCCGTTTTCCCGTTTTCCCGTTTTCCCGTTTTTCCGTTTCATGCCGGCATCATCCGTTCTTTCGCTCGAATTCCTTCATGAACGCCACCAGGGCTTCGACGCCTTCTACGGGGCAGGCGTTGTAAATCGAAGCCCGAATGCCGCCCACGGAACGATGCCCTTTCAGGCCTTTCAGTCCCTGCTTGGGTGCTTCCTTAACGAACGTTTCTTCCAGCGCTTCATTGGGTAGCCGGAAGGTGATGTTCATATCAGAGCGGCACTCAGGCTTGGCTGTCCCCTTGTAAAACCCGCCGGCGTCCAGCATGGCATAGATAAGACCAGCCTTTTCCGTGTTCTGGCGATGCAATGTCGCCAAGCCCTTCTTCAGGATCCAGCGCGAAACCAGCATCATGATATAAATGCTGAAACAGGGCGGGGTATTGTAAAGCGAATTTCCCTCAATAAACGTTTTATAGCGCAGAATGGTTGGCACTGTGGGCGCGGCCCGTTCGGCCAAATCCTTGCGGATCACCACCAGGGCTATGCCGGAAGGCCCCAGGTTCTTCTGGGCGCCGGCATAGACCAGTCCGAATTGTTTGATGTCAAAGGAGCGCGAGAGGATGTCCGATGACATATCCGCCACGAGCGGCGCTTCGGTTTCAGGGAATGTTTTCCATTGTGCGCCGGAAATCGTTTCATTCGATGTCAGGTGCACATAGGCGGCGCCGGGGGTCAGCTTGAGTTCAGCCGGGGCGGGGACGCGTGCGGGGATTTCCTTGCCGCAATCGGCGGCGATGTGTACCTGGCCGATATGGGCGGCTTCCTTAATCGCCTTGCCGGCCCAGGCGCCAGAATTGATATAATCGGCCGTCTGGCCTGTGCCCAGCAGATTCATAGGAACCATGGCGAACTGCATGCTGGCGCCGCCGGCCACAAACAGCACGGCATAGTCATCGGAACAGCCCAGCAATTGCTTATAGTTGGCCACGGCCTCGGTATGCACCGCGTCGTATTCCTTGCCGCGGTGACTGCTCTCCAGGATGGACATGCCGGAGCCTTTGAAATCCAGCAATTCGCGCTGGGCTTCCTGCAGGACTTCTGACGGTAGAACGGCTGGGCCGGCATTGAAATTGTAGACGTGTGACATGGCAACCTCCTTGTGTAGGCAGTAACCCGTATATTAATGACTGATAACTGATGACTGACGACTGACGACTGACGACAGACGACGGACGACAGACGACTGACAGACTGACAGACCTCTGACCTCCGAATTATGTTGAGAAGTGGATATGATGCAAGCGGCATCTTACTTCAGCCTACAGCCTATATAGCTGAGTAGTTACAGCCGGAAAACTGCTCCCAGACGTTGGCCCAGCAGGCGATTGGTCAACAGCAGGGTTATACCAAGGAATAACATGGACCAAACGCCGAGCGCGGCCGCCAGATAGGGCCCGTTTCCCAGCACCTGGAACAACTCGTAGAGCGCTTTGGTGATTGGGAAATAGGCCTGTTTCTGGGCCAGCATCAGTGAATCCGAAACCTCCAGCATGGCAAAGCTAAAAGCCAACAGGCCGCCGGCCATCAGGTTGGCGCTGATCAAGGGTAAGGTGATGCGGGCGACGGTCCGCACCGGTGGACAGCCGAGATTTTCGGCCGCTTCTTCCAGCGACGCCGAAATCTGTTGCAGGCCGGCCACCGCCGCGCGCACCACATAAGGCAGACGGCGCACCGCATAGGCGATGATCAGCAGAAAGGTCGGATTATCGGTCGGATTGAGGCCCTCAAACAGCCGGCCGGGCTGGCTCATGGTGATATAGCCGAATGCCAGCACAATGCCGGGGACCGCCAGCGGGAGCATAATCAGCGTATCCAGCGCGCCGCGCCAGCGCAAGGAACTACGAACAATGACCACCGCCGCGGCGACCCCCAGGATCAGGTCGGCGCCCATGGCCAGCAGGGCATAAAAACAACTATTGCGGATACTGGGCAGGGTGAGGCCGTGTCCGAGCGCCTGGCGATACCATTCGAGGGTCCATTGCGAGGGCGCCACGGAACGGTACCAGGCCTGGCTGAAGCTCGTGAGGATTAAGCCGATATGCGGCAGGATTGCCAGCAGGAACACGATCGTGAACAGGCCGAACGCTGCGCCGGCGCGCGCGCCGCTCAGCTGTTGCGTGCTTCCCGCGGTGCTTCCCTTGGCCATCATCTCGAAGCCGGATCGGCCGAATACTCCTTTGCCGAGAACATAGAACCCAGCCGAAACCACCAGCATGACCACGACCAGTGCATACGGTAACGGGCTGGCGCCTATATCCTGGATGCCGTTATAAATCTGTACGGCGGTTACCCGCGGATAGTCGAACATGAGCGGTGTGCCCAATTCGGTAAACGACCAGATAAAGACCAGGGTGCCCCCGGCAAACAGGCCGGGCATTATCAACGGCAGGGTGATGCGCCGGAAACGCCGCCAGCCGGCGCACCCCAGATTTTCGGATGCTTCTTCCAGCGACGGATCAACATTGGCGATGGCCGCCACTGCGTTGAGATAAAAAATGGGATACAGGTGCAGGGCTTGCGTGACGGCCACCGCCCAGAACCGGCCGCGGCCCAGCCAGTCAACGGCCTGGGGCCAGTCAATCAGATGCAGATTGACCAGGACGGCGTTAATTACGCCGTAAGTTCCCAGGATCTGGCGGATGCCGATGGCGCCCACAAATGGCGGCAGGATCATGGGCAGCAGGATCAGGCCGGTCAGCCATGCTTTGCCCCAAAAATCGAACCGCGCCGCCAGCACTGCCAGTGGCAGGGCCATGCACACTACCAGGAGCGTTGTGACGACGGCCAGCGCCAGGCTGTTGAGCAGGCCTTCGATGTAAAGCGGGTTTTGAACGAGTTC
>JBDRSI010000351.1:0-2173 GCA_043825055.1 Verrucomicrobiota bacterium | reverse complement strand
CATTCTTCATTCTGCATTCTGCATTTTCTTCAGCCCCGATGCATACGATGCTTGCGAAGGTGGAAGAGCCGGCGCACATCGTCCACAAAGGGCCGGTCGGTTGTCAGCGCCAGGCGGTCCACTTTGAGCCGCTGAAATTGCTTGTCGCGCGACTGTTCCTCGGCCGCGGCCTGCGCCTGGAACGACTGCAATAGACGGCGGGAACTGGTGTCCGTCATCATCAGGTCGCCTGTTTCCGGGTTGACCACTTCCAATAGCCCGATATTGGGCAGGCTCTGCTCGCGGGGATCGGAAATTGGACAGGCGATCAGGTCGTGGTGGCGTGCCATGACCCGTAATTCCTTTTCATATCCCGTTGCCAGAAAATCGGAAATCAGGAATACCACGGCCCGGCGTTTCTGGACCTTGGTCAGGAACTGCAAAGCCGCGCCCAAGTTAGTTTCGTGGCGCGTTTCCTCGGCCGCCAGCACTTCCCGCACCAGTCGCATCGCGGCCGTCCGGCCCTTGCGTGGCGGGATGTAGCGCTCAATCCGGTCGGAAAACAGGATCATGCCGACCTTGTCCTGGTTCTTAATGGCCGAGAGCGCCAGGAGACTGGTCAGTTCGGCGGCCACCTCGGCCTTGGAACGCAGGCCGGACCCGAAAATCATTGAGCCGGAAATGTCCACCAGGAAAATAATCGTCAATTCCCGCTCTTCGCAGAAGCGCTTGACATAGGGGTGCCCCATGCGGGCCGTAACGTTCCAGTCAATGGAGCGCACATCGTCGCCGGGCACGTATTCGCGCACTTCGTCGAATTCCATGCCCCGTCCCTTGAAGACGGAGTGATACTCACCGGAAATGTGTTCGTCCACGAGCTTGGCTGTAACCACCTTGATCCGGCGGACGTGCTTCATCAGTTCTTTGGTGTCAATGGGCATTATAAGAATTGCCGATTTTGGATTGCCGATTTTGGATTGCAGATGCGATTAATGTTGCAAGAAAACATTCAAGATTAACGTTGTGCCCGCTTATCCCTTCAGAAATCTGAAATCGAAAATCGCAAATCGACGATTCCGTCAGGGCACCGGGATGTCGTTCAACAAGCGCGTGATCAGGTCCTCGCTGGTAACTTCTTCCGCCTCCGCTTCGTATGTCAGCATGATACGATGCCGGAGCACGTCATGGGCAATTTCCTTGACGTCCTGGGGCGTGGCGTAGCCGCGGCCGTGCAGCATGGCGTTGGCGCGGGAGGCCAGGTTCAGGTAAAGCGTGGCCCGCGGCGAGGCCCCGTACTCGATCTGGTGATCCGCCGGGATGTTGTAGGCCGAAGGCTGGCGCGTGGCGAACACGAGGTCGAGGATATATTCGCCCACCTTTTCGTCGCAATAGACCTGGTCCAACAGGTCGCGCAACAGGAAGATCTGCTCGGCCGACATGACGGAGTTGACCTGGACATCCCGTTTGCGCGTGAATCGGTTCATAATCCGGCGTTCGTCGTCCCTGGATGGATAACTCACCTTGCACTTGAGCATGAAGCGGTCAATCTGGGCCTCGGGCAGGGTGTAGGTGCCTTCCTGTTCGTTAGGGTTCTGCGTGGCCATGACCAGGAACGGCTCCGGCAGGGGATACGTATGGTCGCCAATCGTCACTTGGTGTTCTTGCATGGCCTCCAAAAGGGCCGACTGCACCTTGGCCGGGGCCCGGTTAATTTCATCCGCCAGCAGGAGGTTGGTGAAAACCGGGCCCTTCTTGACCGAAAATGTTCCGGTACGCGGATCATAAATCATCGTGCCGATCAGATCGGCCGGCAACAGATCCGGCGTGAAGCTAATCCGTTGGAACTTGAGCCCCAGCGTCTGGGCCAGCGTTTTGACAGCCGTGGTTTTGGCCAATCCCGGCACACCTTCCAGCAGGATGTGGCCGTCGGTGATGAGCGCAATCAGCATGCGGTCCAGCATGCGCTCCTGGCCCACCATGATTTTCATTACTTCCTGGCGCACGGTGTCGATGGCCTTGGTCTGTTCGTGAATCAGGTCGGTGGTTTTAGTGATTTCGGTATGGTCCATAGGTTGATCTCCTGTATTCTGTTCTCAGTCAATGTGTCTCGAATTCGGTTGTCAGCATAATGGTCAATGGTTGATGGTCAATGGTTAATGGGAGAAGAAAGAATGGTTGATGGTTGTCAATAATG
>JBDRSI010000350.1:0-6534 GCA_043825055.1 Verrucomicrobiota bacterium | reverse complement strand
GTCGGCAAGGCGCATGGGCGGATTTTTGTAGGTTCTCACCTGGCGGCAGAAGCCCGCATTTCGTTCGTGCTCGTGGACCTGCCCGCAGTGCTACGCCCAGCGTTGCAGGCGGGCCGGCCATCGCCGGTGGACCGACCCACGCCGGTGGACCGACCCACGCCGGTGGACCGGCCATCGCCGGTGGACCGGCCATCGCCGGCATAAAAAGTGAAATTAGGCCGCCGCGGCGGAAACTTTAACTGTCAATACATGTGTCATTAATGTCATCCAGAGCGAAGCGAAGGATCTCGGCAAAGGCGCTGATCCCAAACGAGATTCCTCACTTCGTTCGGAATGACAATTCACATAACTTTGAAATTCCGGTTCATGAACACGGATAGACACGGATATGCGGAGAGTTTTCTTTGCATGGCTCTCCTCGCGGCCGGCGCGATTCAGGGCACCGGCGCGACCCCGACTCTCCGATCCCGACTCTCCGATCCCGACTCTCAGAGAGGTCGGGAGGGAGGGGCACCCTCCGCGGCGGCGCCCGTGGCCTTCACGCGGGCCGCCGACGTGCTGGAACGGGTGCGGGCCAACCTGCCCAATGAGGCCATCCGGATCCGGGGCGAACTGTTGTGCGGCGCGCGGCGCGGCAAACTGGACCGCGCATTTTATCTGGACGCTAATCTCCAGCTGGGCCAATTTCCGGCCACGGCCTGCTATACACTGCGCGACGGATTCGGCACCGTGGCGGAGCAGTTGACGATTGTCCGCCAGCCAAATGGCGTATGGCACCGGGACTACGCCAAGGGCCGGCCGCTCCAGGGTGCGCCGGCGCCGGCGGGCGACAGCCTTATCGGCGGCAGTGACGTAACCTGGAACGATCTCAGCCTGGCCTTTCTCTGGTGGACGGATGGCATCATTACGGGCCGCGAACTCTTGCTGGAGCGCACATGCCTGGTGTTGGAATTCATGCCGCCGCAGGCACCGCGGCTAACCCGTGTCTGGATTGATGAAGCTCTGCTCGTGCTGATCAAGGTCGAGGAATATGATGCCCAGCGGGTTATTCAACGGCGCATCGCCGTTCGCACATTTAAAAAAATCGGCGACAACTGGATGATCAAGGATTTGGACATCCGCCGCTGGCCGGGTGAACACAGGACCCTGATCCGCCTGAATGACGTGACCGTGGTCACAGGGGAAGAAGGGGATGGTGATCAGTAGTCGGAATTCAGAGGTCAGATATCAGCAGCTGAAAAGAAGTGATCCGTCAGAAGCCAGAGGTCGGTAATCAGAAATCGGCAATACATTCACGCTCAACGCTCAGCTTGTTTTTCCGCGCTTCCCAAGTCGTGGATTTTCATAATATAATCGGCCCCGCGCAGTTTGGTGGAACCGCTGATCATCACGACGGTATCGCCCACTTTCAACGACCCTAACTTCAGCAGGACCGTTTCCAGAACGCCGAGGAACTCCGCCGAATGGCCCCGCCACGGAACCGCCACGGGCGTGACGCCCCATACGAGACTCAAGCAACTGCGGGTATGCTCATCGGGCACGGCCGCAATCAACGGCACGCGCGGCCGGCGCTGGGCCACCATCTGCGCCGTGTAGCCGGACACGGTAATGGCGACGATGGCGGCGGCGTGCAGTTCCTCGGCGGCTTCCACCGCGGCCGCCGCCAGAGCATGCGCGCGCGTCTTGCCGCGATAGGCTTCCCGACGTGGACTGGCCGCTTGTTCGGCTTCCATAATAATTTCGCGCATCATGCGCACGGTTTCGACCGGGTATTTCCCGACAGCCGTCTCGCCGGAGAGCATTACCGTGTCTGTGCCATCCCATACGGCATTGGCCACGTCCGAGGCCTCCGCGCGCGTCGGCCGCGGATTATGGATCATGGATTCCAGCATCTGGGTCGCCGTAATGATCGTCTTGCCCTCGGCATTGGCACGGCTGATGAATTGCTTTTGCAAAACCGGCACGCGCGCGGGCGGCACCTCCACACCCAGATCGCCGCGCGCCACCATGATCCCGTCCGCAATCGCCAATATTTCCTCAAAGCGCTCCACGGCGGCGGGTTTTTCAATCTTGGCAATCAGCCGCGGGCAAGGGCCGGTTGCCAGGGCCGCCCGGCGGGCCGTCTGCAGATCGTCGGCGCGCTGGACAAAAGATAGCGACACATAATCAACCTGCGCCTTGACCGCCGCGGCCAGATCGACCAGATCTTTTTCAGTTACAGCCGGCAGACGCAGGTCGGTATCCGGCAGATTGATGCCCTTACCCTGCAGTAGCAGTCCACCCACCTTGACGCGCACCTGGAACCCGTCGCCGACGGCGCCAAGGCCTTCCAACTCCAGGTTGCCGTCATCGAGGAGAATGCGCTGGCCCGGCCGGATATCCGCCAGGATCTCGGGATGGGACACGGGCAGGTCCCGGCCCAGAATCAGCACCGCCTTTTCCACCAGAGTCAGCCGTCCGTCCGGCAACGGGCCCACCCGAAGTTTCGGACCGCCCAAATCCACCACCACGGCCACGGGTGCGCCTTCCACGGCGGCGGCGGAGCGCGCCAAGCGAACCCAGCCATCCAGCTCCTCGGCGCGCATATGGCTCATATTGATACGGAACCCATCCACCCCCTCCCGGATCAGGGTTCGCATCATGTCCGGGGTCGCGGAAGCCGGGCCGAGGGTCGCTAAAATCTTGGTTTCGCGGCGAGATAACATGGGGATTTCCTCTTTGTAGTTGATCATACCATAATGGGAAAAAATTTGCACGCCGTTTCTACCCGCCTGCAGCGCTGGAGCGTAGCGACTGCGGGCAAGTTGAAAAATAATCGCCGAAACACTGATGTTTGTGCAAAATTGAAAACATAAATTTTTGCTTGACCTCCAGCAGGGTTACATAATAATGCCGACAACGCTAAAGCAATTTCAGATTGCCCGCGAAAGGCCGCGAACCCGATCATCAAGTTAACTGGACACACAGACAGGAGGTGATGTTTTTTTACCGTTTGGCAGGAACACGACAAAGGACGATTGGCAAACGAACTCGATACAAACACATTAATAGCAAGGAAACAAGGCATGAAAAAACTTGCATTGATCGCGATGATGGCGGCGGCGGCAACCAGCTTTGGCGCCACGATACCAATGGATACCCTGGAATTGCGGCTGGGCGGTAAAATGGATTTCAGCAACCCGCAGGGCAAAGCGGATTGGCTGGTCGAAAGCGGTTTGGGCTATTTCGTGTTCGACAACATCGAATTCGGCGGCATCGTGGACTGGGGCTATAATGGTTATGATATGGGCCTCGGACTGGGCGGCTTTGGGGAAGCCAACCTGGACTTGGATTCGTTCATCATGCCCTACTTCGCCATGCGCCTGCAGTACTGTTTCGGCCAGTATTATCGTAATACCTCGGAGCACAATTATATTCTCTGGGAACCTGCCGTCGGCTTGAAATTCTTCCTCTCGGAAAGCGTGGCCATTTATTCGGAACTGTATTTCGATTTGGCCACTGAAAAGGCCTTCGCCCTGGGCGACGACGCCAAGAACAATGATCTCGGCCTCAAGACCGGTGTGCGCTGTTATTTCTAAGCGGCAACCGGTTAAGTATGTTCGAGTGTTCCCTGCCGGGCAAACCGCAGGGAACGCCTTCTTATCGAACACAACGTGGCGCAGTTTCCGGTTGTCGGCTTAAATCAGGCCCCGCAAGGCGGGGCAGACAAGTCCACTATGAGTGAACAACAAAAAAAACAGCGCGCCTTGTCTGATTATCTCGGCATAACCGCGGCGGGAGTGGCCATGGGAGCGGCCGACGTAGTTCCGGGCGTTTCCGGCGGCACGATGGCCTTCATTCTGGGCATTTACGAGGAACTATTGGCGACGATTCGGTCATTCAATTTCGCTTTAATACGGCTCTTGCTGAAGTTAAAAATCAAGGAAGCGCTTGACCATGTCAATTGGAAATTTCTGTTCTCGCTGGGCGCGGGGCTGGGGCTGACTATCTTCTCACTGGCGCATGTAATCAGTTGGCTATTGGAAAACCATCCGATCCCGCTTTTTGCATTTTTTTTGGGACTGGTGCTTGCTTCTATTGTGTCCGTTAGCATGCATGTTCGCTGGAATGTCGCGATGGCTTTCGCCTGCCTGTTCGGCGCCGCGGTCGCCTATGGCGTTGCGCGGATAATCCCCATGGATATGCCGCACGATCCCCTGACCTTGTTCTGGTGCGCGGGGATCGCCATCATGGCGATGATTCTACCGGGCATCTCCGGCGCTTTTATCCTCTTCATTCTCGGGCAATACAAATACATACTTGATGCAGTCAAAGCGTTCGATATCGCGACCTTGCTGCCCGTGGCCGCCGGAATCGTGGTCGGCATAATGCTTTTCGCGCGCTTGTTGACCTGGCTGTTGAAGCGCCATCACCGGGCGACCATAGCCCTGCTGGTCGGCTTCATGATCGGATCCTTGTGGAAGATTTGGCCGTTCCGGGTTACGCTGGAGACAGCCGTCATGCCGGGCGGCGAAATCATTCCTATTCGGGAATCCGTGGTTTTGCCCGATTTCGGATCGCGGATTTTTTGGTTGTCTTTTGCTCTATGCATCTTAGGCTATGCGATCATCAGCACACTCAATCACCTGAAAACCAAAGCGAATACCATGGAAAAAACATCATGAAACGCACCTATCATCCATCCGTTAAAAAACGGCAACGCAAGCATGGGTTTCGCGCCCGGATGCGCACGGCGGATGGCCGTAAGATCCTGGCGCACCGCCGCCAAAAGGGCCGGCGGCGTTTGACCGTTGATTAGCCTCGCATCAAGGGCTTCTTTTATAGAGTCGCGTCCCGTACGGGCGCGTGGATTGAAACATGATCACCAGGACGCGGCAACCTGACCGCCGGTTATCCAGGCGCCAGCGCCTGACCAGGCGATTACAGTTCGAACGAACCTATGCGCAACAGCGGCGGTTCGTCGGGCGATTCATGGTGCTGTGGTGTTACACGGGCGAGGATGCCGCCCTGCGCCTGGGCGTGGTAGCCAGCCGGCGGATCGGGCCGGCGGTCATGCGCAACCGGGCTAAACGTCGTTTGCGGGAAGCCTTCCGATTAAACCGGCATGGCTTCCAGGGCCAGATGGACGTCGTGCTGGTGGCGCGGCCCGCGGTCATAAAGGCCGAGTGGGGCGACCTGGTTCAGGAACTGAACCGGCTGGCCGCCCAGGCGGGGTTGTCCGCCGTAGGCGGATCCGCCTCTGGCGGAAAACTCAAAAAATAAACCGCGGATTTCACGGTTTCCGGATGGATTCATGCGCCGAATACTCGACATACTGATTTGGATTTACCAGATCACGATTTCACCCCTGCTGGGAGATTGTTGTCGGTTTTATCCGTCGTGTTCCAGCTATTGTCGCGAAGCCATTCACAAACATGGATGTTTCAAGGGCCTCGCCCTGGGAATCATGCGGCTGGGCAAATGCCATCCATTCCATCCCGGCGGGGTGGATCACGTGCCGTGTAGGAATCGGACGACAGACGACGGAGGACGGACGACGGAAGCATGAAGCGAACGCCGAATGAAGTTGTAGCGGCGCTTCGAAAGAAGCGCATCCGTGTAACGAAGAACCAGGAACAAAGAACTGTTTTGCTGACGGCTGACATCTATAGACCATTATGAAAAAACAAGACTTGATCATTATCGTCGCTTTATTTGCGCTTATGCTGGCATGGCCGATGGTTTATACCCGGTTCTTCAAGCCCCCGCCGGTCCCGGCCAAATCCTCCGCGGCCATGGAAACAGCGCTTTCGCCTGCGTTGACCGATCAAGCCGCAGTCCGGGCACCGGATGCCCTGCCCCCCGAAGCTCAAACCGCCCCAGCGGCCATTGCGGCGGGCTCGAATGAGCCGGCAACCGCTTTCGAACCCCGTCAGCTGGAACAGCGCCTTATGCTGACCAACGCAAATATGGTCCTCACGTTTTCGTCCTGGGGTGGCGGCCTGGTCACCGCCGAACTCCCTCAGTATCGGCGGAGTGTAAACAAGCATAGCGGCCCGATGGTTCTGGATTTTTCCAATGCACCCGCCCTGACCTACACCGGGTTTCCGGAGCTTTCCGCCGCCGATGACTTTACGCTCCAACGCGATGGTGAAACCGGTTCGCTGCGCGTTGAAAAAACTACGTCGGCAGGAGTGCATTTCACGCGCCTGATTGCGTTCGGCGCCGATTATCAGATTAGCGTGCAGGACACGTGGCGCAACGAAGGCCGTCAGACCATTACATTGCCGAAATACGGCGTTCAGCTCGGTTCCATGCGGCGCGGCAAGGAGGAATCCAAAACCCGCGGCGTGGAAGCGCTGGGCATTGACGTGCTCAATTCGAGCGGCGGCGAAGGCGTCAAATACTGGGCCGGCGACCTGCACAAGCTTTTCAAAAAGCAGGCGGACGAGGACAAGCGCGTGCCCCGGACCGTCACCCTGCAGACCAACACACCGGCGGACTGGGTGGCCGTTAAGAGCAAGTTTTTTGTCCAGATCCTGGCGCCCGAAGGCG
>JBDRSI010000349.1:0-4198 GCA_043825055.1 Verrucomicrobiota bacterium | reverse complement strand
GTGCTCAGGGTTAACCTTGAGCAAGTCCCGATCGCGAAGAGCATCGGGACGCGTCGAAATTTCAAAGCCTTTGGCTTTGAAATGCTTATGAATGAAAAATGTGATTTTCATGAATAATGCAGGTTAAGGAACTTCTCCGATGGCACACCCCAAGCAGACCCTGGCTACGGCCGAAAGCATGGCTCATAGTCAGCGGGAAATCGCCGTCTCCGAATTCTTTCTCAAGAATCGTCACCTGCTCGGCTTCGATAATCCGCGCAAGGCCTTGCTCACGACCGTCAAGGAGGCAGTGGACAATTCGTTGGATGCCTGCGACGAAGCCGGCATCCTGCCTGAAATCAGCGTGGAGATAACGCAAACCGGTGTACGCCGCTTCTGCGTCACGATCCTGGATAACGGTCCCGGCATCGTTCGCGCCCAGATACCGAAAATTTTTGCCAAGCTGCTCTACGGCTCCAAGTTCCATCGTTTGCGCATGTCGCGTGGCCAACAGGGCATCGGCATCAGCGCAGCCGGCATGTATGGCCAGCTCACGACAGGCACCGCCACCCTGATTCAATCCAAAATCAAGACCGGCAAAAAAGCCCATCATATTGAAGTTCAGATTGACACCCGCGCCAACAAGCCGACGATCCTTAAGGATGAGGAATTGGAATGGCATCCCCAGTTTTTCACGGCCGACAAAGACGGCGTGGCACAACTGAGCAAGGAATATGCGCACGGCACTTGCGTATCCATCGAGATGGAGGCCGCCTATATACGCGGCAAGCTCTCGGCGGACGAATACCTAAAACAATGCGCGATTGTGAATCCGCACCTGTGCCTGCATTACCGCATCACGGTGCTTGAAGCCACTGGAGTGGCCGTTGCCACCGGTGTGGCCGTTGCCACTGGCGCGGCTGGCGACCGGACGAAATCGAATGGAATTCCGCCGGCCAATAAAAAACCTGCGGACGCCGCCGGTGCGGCCGTTGCCGCCTGGATCACTTTTGAGCGCGGTACCCGCGATCTGCCGAAACAGCCCCTGGAAATCAAACCGCATCCCCACGGTGTCGAGCTGGGCATGCTGATGCAAATGCTGAAGGATACTACGGCCAAGACGCTCAAGTCCGCGCTTGCAAATGACTTTTCGCGCGTCAGCGACCGCGCGGCCGTTGAAATCTGTCAGCGCTCCGGACTGGATCCCAAGGCACGGCCCGCCCACATTGCCCACCGCGAAAGCGAAGCCCTTTTCAAGGCCATCGGCGAGGCCAAGCTAATGCGTCCGCCAACTGATTGCCTCACGCCCATCGGCGAGGAGCAGATCCTGGCCGGACTTAAAAAGGAGATCGCCGCGGATTTTTATACGGCCGTCACGCGCAGTCCGGAAGTCTATCGCGGTAATCCGTTCCAGATCGAAGTCGGCATTGCCTACGCCAAACCGGACGCGTCTAAGGACGTTGCCGCCGAGGATCCCGTTCGGGTTCTGCGGTTTGCCAACAAGGTGCCGCTCCTCTACATGGGCGGCGCCTGCGCCATGATCAAGGCCGTGACCGGCGTCAACTGGAAGAGCTACGGCCTGGCCCAGCCGCGCGACGCCGTGCCGCTGGGCCCGGTGGTCATCCTGATTCATATTGCCAGCGTGTGGGTGCCGTTCACCAGCGAAAGCAAGGAAGCCATCGCCCATTACCCGGAGATCATCCGCGAAATGACCTTTGCGCTCCAGGAGTGCGGCCGACGGCTCTCCGTGTTCCTGAGCCGGCGGCGGCGCCAGGCCGAACTGGAGCGCAAGCGCAACTTCATTGAGATGTATCTGCCGCACCTGGCGCTGGGCCTGCGCGAGATCCTGGCGCTCAACGAAAAGCAGGAAACGCAGATCGTCGGCAAACTGCACAAAATGCTGGAGCGCACGCACCTGGAAACGTGAAATTCTATAAGCATGAGGGAACAGAATAAAATCTCCTGTTCTGTCATTCCCGCGAAAGCGGGAATCCAGTATTATGATGAAGTCTTATTATGTTTATATTTTGGCAAGTAAACGAAATGGCACCCTTTACATCGGGGTGACTAATGGCTTGATTAGGCGGGTCTATGAGCATAAGACCGGTCTAATTGATGGTTTTACAAAAAAATACAATGTTCATCGGTTGGTTTATTATGAAAGGTTTGATGATGTAAAATCTGCCATTCAACATGAGAAACGTCTGAAAAAATGGAATAGAAAATGGAAACTTGAGTTGATAGAAAAAGATAATCCGGAATGGAAAGACCTATATGAGGATTTAATCTAAACCTGGATTCCCGATCAGTCCCCGCAAAACGGGGACGTGTCGGGAATGACACTCACATAAGGCTATATTTTTTTCGCAGGTAAAACCCATGGCAAAACTAAAACATGAACAGGCACAGGGCAAACCGGCCGCTCCGGCGGCAGTGACGCGCAAATGTGCCGCCGGAAAAATCGTCGCCGTTGCCCAGGATGTTTACACCGACATCATCCGCAAGAACACGCGGCCCACGATGCGGTTTCCCATTCGCTCGCTGAGCAACGTGAAATACGACCCGCGCAAGGGGCATTTCGAAATTCTCAAGAAGGTGGCCACGCGCACACTCTCCTACAACACGGTGAAAACGTTTGCCCAGTCCATGCGGTTGATGGCCACGACCAAGAAGGATCTCCTGGATAAGAACGACATCGCGGGCAAGCGCGAGATTTATTACAATAGCAAAAGCTGGGGCGAATGCCGGTTCGACGAACAGCCCGAAAGCGATTCGCTGCTGGACGACATGGAAGCCATGCTGGGCATCAACCGGGAACAGTTAGGCTATATCCCCGAAGAACGCGGCGGCGAAGTTACCGGCCCGGTCACGGTAATTGACCGCGATCCCGGCACCGGCGGCGATATCCGCATTAACTGCGAGAAGCTGGGCACCGGCGCGTGGAGCATTCCCTCACAGGTCGAGCACCTGCGCTTCGAATCGAAGGCCAAATTCATCCTGGCCATTGAAACGGCCTCGCTTTTCCAGCGGCTTGTCCACCACCGCTATTACGAGAGCGCCAACTGCGTTCTGGTTTCCATGAGCGGCGTACCGACGCGCGCTTGCCGGCGGTTCATCCGGCGCCTGTCGGACGACAAGGATCTGCCGGTATTCGCCTTTACCGACGGCGATCCCTACGGTTACTGCAACATTTACCGGACGCTGAAAGTCGGCTCCGGCCAGGCCGCGCACATCAACCAGTTCTTCTGCGTGCCGCGCGTCCATTACCTGGGCGTGACGCCGCAGGACATTCTGGACTACAACCTTGAGGACGCCACCCACCCGCTGGAGGCAAACGACGTCAAACGCGCCAAGGACGCGCTAAAAAATGATCCCTTCATCAGGCACTTCAAGGAATGGCAGGCAGCGCTCAACCAGATGCTGACCATGGGGGTGCGTATCGAACAGCAGGCCTTTGCTAAGCATGGGCTGAATTACGTGCTGGAAAAATACCTGCCCGCCAAGCTGAAGAAAGGCGTGTTTCTGCCGTAGGGATCACGCCTCGCGCTAATCGTTGTCTGAATGGCGCGACGCTATGTCGCACCCTACGTAGGGCCTCAGCTTGCTGAGGCCATTATTTCCTGCCCCCGTATGAACTATTACGAAAATTCATGATTGCCGGCAGACGGTTTTTCCGGTCAATTCCCGGTAGCGGCGATAGGGCGCCTCATACCGGTCGTGATTGATCAGGTTGGGAATGAAGACGCGGCCAATGCGATACCAGGCGGCACTCGTTTCCGCCAGCGACGGGAAGGCGCCGGCACCCCAGGCGGCCAGCATGGCCGCACCCAGCACGGAAGCGTCCGTCACCACGGGTTTTTCAACCGCCATCCCAATGACATCGGCTTTCATTTGCAACCAGAACTCATTCTGTGCGCCGCCGCCAATGCACCGGACTATTTCAATGGCAAGCCCGTTTTGGCGCATCCATTCCATGTTTTCTCTCAGACTGAACGCCAGGGCTTCCAGGATGGAGCGGTATAGGTCGGCGCGCGTATGCTGGAGCGTGAGATTGGCGAAAACACCGCGCATGGCCGCGTTGGGCGTCGGTGAGATCATACCGTCAAAATGCGGTACCATGGTTATCCCCCGACATCCGATCGGCACGGCGAGGGCCTCCGCATTCAAAACGCTAAAGCTCGCGCCGCCCGCGCATTCCTTCCGGAACCAGTCCAGCACA
>JBDRSI010000348.1:0-3510 GCA_043825055.1 Verrucomicrobiota bacterium | reverse complement strand
TACCCCGTAGCTTGCTGCGGGGTAG
The DNA here is from genome assembly GCA_043825055.1 of Verrucomicrobiota bacterium. Taxonomy (GTDB): domain Bacteria; phylum Verrucomicrobiota; class Kiritimatiellia; order JAAZAB01; family JAAZAB01; genus VSJD01. The sequence goes on along the minus strand of JBDRSI010000348.1, from coordinate 3,485 downwards.
TTCATTTTTTAGAAAAATCCGGTCCCTTATCTTCGAGCCCACGATGGCCGGATTGAGGAACCGGACCCTGTTCATGCCGTCAATCAGCCGTCAACCCACTCGACGATCGTTGCCTCGCCCAGCCCCACGCCGACGCACAACGTCGCAAGCCCGTAATAGGGTCGCGGCTCGTTGGGGGCGCGACGCCGCATCTCGTGCACCAGTGTGCACATTAGCCGCGCGCCCGAACAGCCCAGCGGATGTCCCAGCGCGATCGCCCCGCCGTTGACGTTTGTAATCTCGTGCCGTAACCCGAGTTCCTTCATCACCGCCAGCGCCTGCACGGCGAAAGCCTCGTTCAGCTCGATCAGCCCGATCTCTTCGAGTTTCAACCCGGCGCGCTCCAACGCCTTGCGCGTCGCCGGAACCGGTCCAATGCCCATCGTGCGCGGCTCGACGCCCGCGGCCGCGCTCGTTACGATGCGGGCCAGCGGCTGCTTGCCCAGCTCGTGCGCTTTGTCCGCGCTCATGATCAGCAGCGCCGCGGCTCCGTCATTGATGCCGCTCGAATTGCCGGCTGTCACTGTGCCGCCCTGACGAAATGCCGGTCGCAGTTTGGCCAGGGATTCGAGCGACGTGTCAGCGCGCGGGTGTTCGTCGCGGCTGATCAGCATCGGATCGCCTTTTTTCTGAGCGACCGGAACAGGCACGATCTCCTCGGCGAATTTACCCGATGTGATTGCCTCCACCGCGCGCTGATGCGACACCAGCGCAAACCGATCCTGCTCTTCGCGCGTGATCGTCTTGCTCAAGTCGTACACATTCTCGGCCGTCTCGCCCATCGAGTCGTTGCCGTAGAGGTCCTTGAGTTTCTGATTCGGGAAACGCCAGCCGATCGTCGTGTCCCATGCGGTGACGTTGCGGAAGGCCCACTCCGGACTGGTCTTGGGGATCACGTACGGCGATCGCGTCATGCTCTCGACGCCGCCCGCGACGTACACATCGCCTTCGCCGGCCTTGATCGCTCGCGCGGCCGCGTTGATGGCAGCCAGGCTCGACGCGCACAGGCGATTGAACGTCACCGCCGCTACCGATACCGGCAGCCCCGCCAGCAGCGACCCCATGCGCGCTACGTTTCGGTTGTCTTCGCCCGCTTGATTGGCGCAGCCGAAGTATACTTCTTCGACGAGCGCCGGATCGACGCCCGCGCGTTTGACCACTTCCGCGATTACCAGCGCGGCAAGATCATCCGGCCGCACATCCTTCAATACGCCTCCATGCCGCCCTATTGGCGTCCGTACGGCTTCGACGATGACTGCTTCTCGCATTTTTGATTCTCCTTGTTGGCGCTCCAATTTGTTGCTGTTTCACATTTCGCACTTCAGATGTATTGCCCGCCGTCGACTTTGATCACTTCGCCCGTGATGTGCCGGGCGAGATCAGTGCAGAGGAAGGTGACGACATGCGCCACCTCTTCCGGCGTGCCCAGCCGGCCCAGCATGATCTCGGCCAGCGCCTTGTCTTTCACATCCTGCGGCGCCTGCTGCACCATGTCGGTCTCGATCAGCCCCGGCGCAATGGCGTTGACGTTCACGTTGAACTTGCCCAGCTCGCGCGCGACCGCCTTGGTCAAGCCGATGATTCCGGCCTTGGCCGCCGAGTAATTGGACTGCCCGAACTTGCCGCGCAGTCCGTTAATCGAGGTGATATTGACGATCTTGCCGGAGCCTTGCTCTTTGAAAACCGACGCGGCGGCGTGGATGTAGTTGAAGTAGCCCTTGAGGTTGGTGAGTATCACTTCGTCCCACTGGGCTTCGCTCATCTTCCACACGACGGCGTCGCGGTTGATGCCGGCGTTGTTCACCAGAATGTCCAGCCGGCCGAATTTCTCGCGAACGGTATCGACCATGCGCTGCGCGTCGTCGAACGACGCTACGTCGGCCTGCACGGCCAGTCCGCGACGTCCCAGGCGCTCCATCTCGCCGACGATCCGACCGGCCTCGTCGGCGTGCTTGCGATAGTTGATGGCGACATCGGCGCCGTGGGCCGCCAGGTCAAGCGCGATCGCGCACCCGATGCCCATGCTGCCACCCGTCACAATAGCAACCTTGCCCTGTAAATTCATAATAAGTTCTCCTTGTCGTTGATGATGAAATCCAGTTGATATGACGTTGCTTTTTCTCGGCAGTGAGCATACGAAAAAGGATCTTGTGTGTCAAGAGGATTCTGGCATCGTGTCCAGCCATCGGAAAAAGGTGAACATTCAGCGGTTTCATGCTAAGAGGGGCCATAGTTCTCTGTTCTGAGTGCTTCTATGATATCCCTGTTCCGAAAAAGAGGAAATGACGTGATGAGAGTCATGGCGATGGTCGTTGGTATTCTGTTAACGTGGGTTCCGGGTTCGATTGCAGCAGGACTCCCGTTTCCAGAAATCGCCGGATGGAAATATTCGGCAGAAATTCAAACCTTTATCCCCAAGACTCTTTATGAATACATTAACGGCGCCGCGGATCTTTATCTGGCATCCGATTTTGAAGAGCTGCAGGTGGCGGAATATGGAAATGAAAAAAAAGCCTCCATCATCGTGGAGGCATACCGACATCGAACCGAGGAGGATGCCTTTGGGATCTACAGCCAGGAACGCCTCCCGGACGGGAATTATCTGAGCATCGGGGCGGAAGGTTATATCGACCGGCATATTCTGAACTTTGTGACGGGACGCTATTACGTGAAGATCAACAGCTTCAATACCGGCGCTGAAGATCTTGAAGTTTTGCAGCTCTTTGCAAAAAAGATGGCGGAGGGTTCGGGTGAAAGGGGAGGGCTGCCCGCTATTCTGTCCGCTTTTCCGGCAGAAGGGAAAAAGGGCCGTTCCGAAAAATATATAACCCGAAATTTCCTGGGATATCCTTTTTTACATTCCGCGTTTACCGCCGATTACGAGACCGCCGGCGGGAAGTTCAAACTCTTTCTGAGATCGAAAAGAGGAAATAAGTTCCGAGAATAAAGCAATCCGGAATCGTATGAAGAAGATGCCATGCATCGATTCCACTTACGCAAAAAAGGGGGGCTCCGATGGAGAAAAAGGTGATCGGCAGGCGGGACTTCATGAAATCGACGCTTGCGGGTTTCGGCGGATTTTACTTCCTGACGTTGAATGAGCCGAAACAGGAAGAAAAGCCGTTCGATATCAAGGGGAAGGAGAAGAAACTGGTCTACCGAACCCTCGGCAGAACCGGGCTGAAGCTCCCGGTGATCAACATGGGGGTCATGAACTCGGACAACCCCAATCTCATCCGAACCGCGCTGGATTCCGGCATCCGGCTTCTGGACACCGCCCACGCCTACATGCAGGGCCGGAACGAGGAGGTGATCGGAAGCGTGGTCAAGGGGCGCCCGAGGGATTCCTACTACATCGGCAGCAAGGTGAGCCTTCCCCAGGACCGCACAACGGGCCGTTACCTCGAAGGGGCGACCGAGGCGGAATTCATCAAGAAACTGGATCT
>JBDRSI010000347.1:0-6443 GCA_043825055.1 Verrucomicrobiota bacterium | reverse complement strand
TATTCTTGCAAGAGTTTGGTTCAGGGTTTACCGCCCGCCTGCAATGCTGTAGCACTGCGGGCAGGTTCAGAGTTCAGGGTTTAAAAAAATGGCACAGACAATGTCATACGGATTTGTCTGGGAGACTGAATATCGCGCCGGACCGGTTCTGATCAATGCCGCCAACCGCGTGCAGAATAACGGCCGGTTATTGCCAAAAATCGTCAACAACTACTGGGTCTTTGACTACAGTATTTCGGATTATGGCAGATATAAAGTCGGCAAACGTTCCCATGTCTGGCAGGAGCGTTTGCCACGAGTCGGCCATTTGTATCCTCCGCGCGTGCCTTACACCGAAGACCTGCGCAAAGCACCCAGGCCGATTGAAGATGCCTGGGTCATTTTTACCGGAGGCGAGTTGGCCGGATTACAAAAACTGATTCCAAAGGGATATTTATACGCCCGGTTTATTGATCCGGAAGGTTTGTGTCTGCCCTTGCTTCAGAAAGCCGTCCGTATCGGAAAAGACGAAGGCAATGCCGGATTCTGGAAGGCGCAGGCTGTTCTTTGTGAAATTATCGGATTACTTACATCAAGTAAGCATATAAAAAATGAAAGTTATCAGATTGTTCCCGACAGCCGGAAGTCCGGACTATCACCATGGGCTGAATCAGTTCAGAACTACCTGCGGGCACAATGCGCCCGCCCTATCCATCTGAATGAAATTGCCCGTCATTTTAACGTGAGTCTTTCAACATTATGCCACCGCTATCGCGCCGAAACGGGCGAGGCGCCGATTGCCACGCTCATTCACCTGCGCATTCAGCAGGCCCGGAATCTCTTGATGAAAGGCCAGCGCCTTAAAACGATCGCGGACTCGCTCGGCTTCAGCGATGTCTATCATCTTTCCAAGATGTTCAAGCGCGTGGAAGGCCGCTCGCCACGTCAGTTTATGCATGCGCTCAATGCGCCGGCGGCGCAGAAACGGAAACGATAGCGTGCCTATCTGGTCTCACCGCCTTCGTAACACCAGCGACAGGATGAAAAACGCAATGGCCCACAGGACGATGGTGGCGCCGGTGGCCGTGCTCCAGTAGAACGAGGTGATCAATCCCATGACGCCGGCCAATAGACTAATGACCACGGCACCCAGCACGTAAGCGGTCATTGTGCGCGCCATGTTGCGCGCGGCGGCGGCCGGCACGATCAGCAGGGCGTTGATGACCAGCAGGCCGACCCAGGAAATCGTCATGGTGACCACCAGGGCGACGATCACGGCAAAAAAAGTTTCCAGTCGCCAGACGGGAAACCCGCGCGCCTTGGCCAATGAGCGGTTCAGGCAGGCAAAAAACAACGGATTGAAAAAAGCCAGCCACACGCCGGCCACGATTACCAGCAAGAGCACGAGCCGCAGGATCTCAAACGGAGTAATCGTCAGCAGATCGCCGATCAGGTAACGGGAATAACGCGCAAACCCCCCGCCCCGCGACAGCAGGACCACGCCCAGCGCCACGGCGAATGCCATCATTAGTCCGATAATAGTGTCAGTTGAAGCCGAACTGTAGCGGCGCAAAACGGAGACGAGGATGGCCAGCACCGTTGCAAAGGCCAACATGGCCCAGAGCGGATCGGCCAGCCCCGCCAGCGCGCCAATAGCGATGCCCGTCAGGGCGGCATGCCCGATGGCGTCGGAAAAAAAAGCCATCTGGTTGCTGATAACCAGGCACCCGATCAGCGCAAATAGCGGTGTGATCAAGAGCACGGCCAGCAGGGCGTTCTGCATGAACGTGAATTGCGCCCACGCAAACGGCAAGTGCGCGATGATGTGATACCACAATGTCATGGATGGTGTTGAGCCGGTTGATCGGACCGGTTTTCCAGTTGCTGAATTCCCGCCGCGGCCAGGTCAATTCCAAAAGTCTGCCGGATGCACGGGCCCGCGAGCACTTCGCGCGGCGATCCGTCGCAGAGAATAGTGCGGTTCAAAAAAATCATGCGGTCGGCAAAACGGGCCGCCGTCGGGATGTCGTGCGAAACGAGCAGGATCGAAAGATCGAAGGTCCGGCGCAATTCGGAAACCATGCGATAGAAAAGGTCAATGCCCGCAGGATCCACGCCTGACACCGGCTCGTCCAGGAGCAGGAGGTCAGGGACCGGTGTCAAGGCCAAGGCCAGCAGAACTCGTTGAAGCTGGCCGCAGGAAAGTTGGCCCAGGCGTTGGTCGAGCAGGGCCTGGGCGTTGACCATGGAGAGCATGGCAAAAGCTTTTGTGCGGATTGCGGCGGAATGGCCCAGCCAGACCGGGCGATGTGCCAGGGCGCCGGCAAACAAGTCCAACACGGTGACCGGCGCCAAGATGTCAATATCGAGCTTTTGGGGCACATACCCGATCCGCGGATGGATAAAACGCTCTTCGCTTCCCGCATGGACGAAATGGAGCGATCCGGTATAGGGTAGCTCGCCAAGCATGGCCCGGAACAACGTGGTTTTCCCGGCGCCGTTTGGGCCAAGGAGCACGGTCAGTTCGCCGCAATGGACGTGCAGGTTGATGGCTTCCAGGATGGAGATCCTATTTAGGGTCACACCGAAATTAATTAGCCGCGTGCAACACCCGCCGCAGGAGGGCGCTGAGATGGCTGTCTGTTGTTGGAGCGCCGATATCATGACGGAAGAAAGAATGCGGGATTCAACGCCGATTTTCAAACATTTTTATTCGGTGGACTGCTCCAGCGTAGCAGTGACGGGGGGAGACGATTGCAGGCCTCAATGCTGTCATTCCCGCGAAAGCGGGAATCCAGTATCAGTATTGAATATTTCTGGATTCCCGATCGGGTCGGGAATGACAGGAAATATTCAGCCCCCTCGTCACTGACCCATTGCCGCACCACAATAGCTATTTGCCAAGCGCCTGTTCCAGCGTCCGCAGATTGGCCTTCATGATGGTGAGGTACGCATCCGGCGCCATCGCTCCCGTGACAACGGGGTCAAGGCGGTACACAGTCGCGCCTGTTTCGCGGGCGATTGCGTCCGCTGCTTTGGCCGAGTACTGGGGCTCGGCAAAGATGGCTTTGCCGCCAATCTTCTTCACGAGGGTTATGGCTTGAGCCAGCTCGCGGGCGTTCGGTTCCGAGCCTGGTTCGCGCTCGATCACGGCTACCACGGTTAATCCGAATTCCCGGGCGAAATACGGGAAGGCTTCGTGAAAAGTGATGATTTCGCGGGTCCTGACGTTCTGCAGTCCCGCGCGCATGATCGCGCGCAGCGTGTCCAGTTTGGCGAGATAAACGAAAGCATTCTTCCGATACAAGGCCGCATGATCCGGATCGAGCTGCTCCAGGCCCGCGGCTATGTTCTCAACCTGTTGCATGTGCGCTGTCACACTGACCCACACGTGCGGATTGACAACGCCTGCAGTGGCCATCAAGGCGATTCCATCGCTGGCCTGGATAAGCTTAAGCCGCGGAACCTGTTGAATGGCCTTATCCAGAAAGGCCTCCATGCCTGCCCCGTTGACGACAAAAATATCGGCTTTGCTCAAGCTGACCAGATCGTCCGGCGTCAACTGATAATCATGCAGACAGCCGGTCAGCGGCCGGGTCATATTAATGACCTCAACCCCTGGGATGTCCCGGGCCACATTGAGCGTAGCCAGGTAGATGGGGTAAAACGAGGTGACAATTCTCAGCCCAGCTGCGCTTGTGCCCCCCGTCAAGGATAACAGGCCAGCCGCAACTATTGCCGGCAAACATCGGAATGGCAACAATATATTCATAAAAGTCGTTGACCGCTACGAGGCGAAACCGATGCCCTGAGGTATGTCCTCAGTCTTGAGGGCTAATTGTCATTCCCGACTTGATCGGGAATCCAGAAAAATCAATGCTGGATTCCCGCTTTCGCGGGAATGACAGCATAGAAGTTCGCAACCTACCCACAAGACTGAGGAATTACGCCCCTGAGAGTAACAAACACTGCGCCTTTATGCGAATGATGTTATCATCAAAAAAATTATCAAGAATTGGCCCGAATGCCAGCGGCCCTGCCTGGCAGTCCGAATGTTCTCGCTATGCGCAACCCTGACGCTATACTTATCGGCGGAATCAGGCTTGGCGCTCTGCCGGGTTTGAGCCAGCCACGATGGTCGCTCACCGTGTGAATGCGCCCGTTCAAGGCGGTGAGAAGTAGATACTAACCAAGAAAACAAGGAGTGCGAATATGTCAGTAAAAAAGGTTCAAATAGAGGTCATTCAGGGACCCAAATTCAAAATGGAATGCAGGGCGGGCAAGCATCTGGTCATCATTGACCAGCCGGCAAATGCCGGCGGTACGGATGAGGGCCCCACGCCCCTCGATGTTCAACTCATGGCGCTGGGCGGATGCATCGCGTCTATTGGCCGGCTCGTGGCCATGCAGCGCCATCTGAATGTTCGTGGCTTTAAGATCTTGCTGGAAGGCGAATTGGATACGGACGGCCTGCTCGGCAGACCTTCGGGCCAACGCGTCGGCTTAAGCGTCATCACGGCGCGCGTGAAGATTGACACCGATCTAGGGCAGGAGGAACAGCAGAAACTTTTGAACGAGATCGAAAAACGCTGTCCAGTTTCGGATAATCTCCAGAATGCCACGCCGATCAATGTCACGCTTGTGCATTGAATGGTTTCAACCCGGCAGGTATGCAAACAAGCCAGTCGTGAAGTAATTATCTTTACTGTTCTATGAATGAAACAACGCTTGCACTGCTGAAACAGGGTGAAAAGGCAACGGTCGCGGCCTTGCACGGAGGCTCTGCTTTTCAACACCGGCTGCGCAGCATGGGGTTGAAGGAGGGCAAGTTGCTGCGCGTGGTCGCCAAGCACCACTTTGCCGGCCCCTTGGTTGTGGAAGTGGAGCGGCGACATATCACCATCGGAAGGGGAATGGCCCAGAAAATTGTTGTCGCGCGGGCACTATGAAAACCATCGTGCTCATAGGCGATCCCAATGTCGGCAAGAGTGTGCTTTTTTCCCGGTTGACGGGCGTGGACGTCATTGCCTCGAACTATCCCGGCACGACCGTGGACTACACGAAAGGACGAATGAATCTTCACGGAGAACCCGTGAAAATTCTCGACGCCCCGGGCACCTATTCGCTGGAAGCGACCAACAAAGCGGAGGAAGTGGCCGTCTCCCTGCTGGACCAGGCCGACGTGATCGTGAACGTTGTGGACGCCACGAGCCTTGAACGCTGTCTGCTCTTGACGGTTGAATTGCTGGAGAAGCGCAAGCCGGTCATCGTGGCGCTGAACATGTGGGATGAAGCCCAGCACTTGGGCATCCATATTGATGTCCACGAATTGGAGAATATTCTGCGGGTTCCCGTCGTTCCCACCGTCGCCATTACCGCCGAAGGCATCAAAGATTTGGTCCGACGCTTGGACGAAGCGCGGATTTCCGAGCGTCCCAGGCTGGAAGGCGAGGACCAAGTCTGGACGGAAGTCGGACATATTGTCCGCAAAGTGCAGACCGTGGCCCACCGGCATCACACCTTCCGGGATCGGTTGGCGGATGCCACCGTCAAATCCGGTACAGGTTGGCTGGCGGCCCTGGGGGTTCTGTTCGCGCTCTTTTGGCTGGTCAGGCTCGTGGGCGAGGGTCTTATTCGATATGGTGTTGAGCCGGTGTTCGACTTGTATCGTGTGCCGGTTGCCGCTTTGAGCGGCTGGCTGGGTCCCGGATTACTGCATAATATCCTGGTCGGAACCTTGATTGACGGGCACGTGGATTATGTCCAGTCCATGGGCATTCTCACAACCGGCCTGTTCGTGCCGTTTGGCATGGTGCTGCCCTATATCATTGCTTTCTATCTGGCCCTGGCGCTTCTGGAAGATACGGGTTATCTGCCGCGGCTGGCCACGGTGACCGACAACGTGTTTCACAAATTGGGTCTGCATGGGCACGGCATCATTCCCGTGTTGCTGGGCTTGGGCTGTAACGTGCCGGGTGTGCTCTCCGCACGCACCCTGGAAACGCGTAAGCAACGGTTCATCGCCGCGACGCTGGTGAGCGTGACGGTGCCCTGCATGGCGCAGAGCGCCATGATTTTCGGCGTGCTTGGGCCTCACGGCGCGCGCTACATCCTGCTGGTTTATGGAACGTTATCGGCCGTGTTTATCCTGCTCGGGCTGGTGCTCAACAAAACGGCACATGGCGAATGTCCGGAACTGTTTCTGGACATTCCGCCATATCGCAGACCGAGCCTGCTGGCCGTTACCAAGAAAACCTGGATGCGTGTCCGCTGGTTTGTGACGGAGGCGGTGCCCTTCCTTTTCCTGGGGATCCTGACGGTTGGCGTCCTGAACGCATTGGGCGTCATTAATTATCTGGCCCGTCCCTTGGCGCCATTCATGCAAGGCTGGTTTGGTCTACCCGGCGCGGCGGTCCCGGCTTTGCTGGCCGGTTTTCTGCGCAAGGACTTGGCCGTGGGCATGT
>JBDRSI010000346.1:0-2176 GCA_043825055.1 Verrucomicrobiota bacterium | reverse complement strand
TACTTTTCCGGCACGTTGAGCAATAGTTCGACGGCTTCGATGTCCACGACCATAGCCACGGGTGTTTGCACCGTCACACTCGATCCGCGGTCCACGTAGACTCGGCCGATAAACCCGGCCAGCGGACTTTCAACCGGCGCCTTTTGGTAGTCAAAGCCTACTTCGTCGCGGTCAATGTAGGCGATGACCTCGCCCTTGACGACCCGGGCGCCCTCCTCATGGACTTTTTCCATGATTTTACCGGGAACCTTGGGATAGACGAGCGCCTCTTCGCGGGCCCGTATATTGCCCGCGTAGTCGAGTGTGCGTTTCAGACTGCGTTGCTCGACACGCTGGAGGCGGACCGGAATCCGTTCATCCACCGCAGTTTTGCCTGCCTTCCGGCAACCCGCCAGCGTAATCATCGCCGCGATCATTGCGCCAATTGCAAATATGAAGAAATGGCCGCAAATTATCCGCATTCTGTCGGCCGGCCGCCGCCGTCTGTCGTCCGCCATCTGCCGTCCGTCGTCTGTTGTCCGCCGTCTATCTTCCGTTGTCATGCTAATTCTCCAGGGTAATGTTGTTCTTGGCCAGGGTCACGCCTTCAGACTGATCCAGGCGGATCAGGGCAATCTGGTAATCAATCAGCGCTTTCACATAATCCAGGCGCGAGGATGCCAACCGGTTCTGATAATCGAGCAAGTCATGGGTGTTGACCTGTCCGTAGGCGTAGCGTTCCTGCTGGGCATCGTAATTCTCGGTCTCCATTTCCGACGCTAACCACGAAGCATCCGTCTGGCGGAACTGGATATCCACTTCCCGAACGCGATTACGGACTTCGAACACAATGTTCTGCTCCAGCCGCTTGATCTCCAGCAGCAATTGAATCTTTTCCCACTTGCTTTTGTCGTACTTAGCCCGCTCGCCGCCGCCCCAGGGGACGGTAAGCTGGACACCCACCATCCAATCCTTGTAATCCATGCCGATGCTGCCGATCGCATCTTGGACACTGTCATCCAAACCGTTCAGGCCGAAGCTGCCGATTAAATCCACGGTGGGCAAGAGCGCATTTTGCGCCACCTTGATCTGAATGTCGCGGCTGGCCAGGGAAATTTTCAGCGCCTGGTAATCCGGCCGATATTCAAAGGCACGCTCCAAGCTCTGGACAAGATCCACATGCTGGATGCTGAGTTCCGGCTCGTCAATCAACTCCACCCGCGCATTCCACAGCACCGGGTCGTCCACGAGGTTGGTGACTAATTTCAGCGTGTCTTCCGCGTTCTTCATGGTGGCTTCCGCGGCGATCACGCCTTTCTGACGCTCGGCCACCGCCGTCTCCGTTTCCAGGAGATCCACGGAACTGATCAGGCCCTTGGCATAGCGCTTCTGATTAATCACCAGCAGTTGGCGCACCCGCTCCAGGGCCTCCACCTCAATGGCATACCGCGCCCGGGCATAGAACAATCCGTAATAGGCCTCCAGCGTCCGGCTGATGATCGTCATGGTGGTTTCTTTGAAGGCCTTTCTTGAAATGATCAGATTGTTCCGGGCAATGATGATGTCCGCCCGGTTCACCACGATACCGGCGCCCCGCAAGAGCGGCTGGGTCAGCGTGATCATGGGCTCCGCGCTGTAGGCCGGATTGATGGTCTGAAAATACGAACTGCTTTTCAGCGCATCCGCCAGAAACGCGAGATCGTAACGCGTGCCCGTGGGCAGTTTGCCGCCAAGGCCCACGCTGAAATCCGTCGTCCTGGTCATGGATAGATTGCTGTTGACGATCGAAGCGGAGCGCTCGGTCGTGTCATGCAGGTTGGCCCGGGCGTTAAGACTGGGCTCGAACGCCGCTTGCGCCACGGCCACTTCATCGGCCCGCAGAATCGGGCTGATGCGTTTGATCTTGATTTCCGAATTGGCCTCCAGGGCATAAGCCATGCAGTCCACCCGCCCGATGCGCAGGAGCGTATTGCTCCGGGCACCGGCCATATAAGCGGTTTGATCGAAGCCGATAACGGGAGAATTGGCAGGCGATTGGGCCGCCCCCAGGCAAGCCTGCACGCCCAGAACCAGCACCAGCCACACTTTGAAGCCTCCTTGACGCATTCTGTTTTTCATTTCTTTCCTTGCAAACGGCCGCAGCGCCACGAGTTAGATGGCGGATAGGGCCTTCAGGATTTTTTCAATGATGTCCAGA
>JBDRSI010000345.1:0-2958 GCA_043825055.1 Verrucomicrobiota bacterium | reverse complement strand
GTGGCCTGGCGTCCAAAATGTTGTTCATGACCGATCCCGCCGTTGTGGACGACTGCGGCGACAGCCTCTCATGGCAGGGCGCCGCCGCCAAGCGCGGGCATGGCCGAAGCGCGGCTGAATTTGAAAGGGGGGGCGAAATATTTTCGCCCTGCGCCGGCGCCGCGCTGTACCGAAAATCATTTCTGGATGAGCTGGGCGGATTTGACGAACGCTTTTTCGCATACCTCGAGGATGTGGATTTGGGCCTGCGCGGGCGGTTGCACGGCTATCGCTTTCACTTTGTCCCGATGGCGGAAGTCCTCCATCAAGGCCACGGGAGCGGCCTGCCGCAGGCCCGCTACGTGCGCCTCATAACGCGCAACCGGATTCTCCTGCTTATGAAAAACCTGCCGGTGCGTCTGCTTATCCGGCATGCGGTGTCCTTGCTTTATGGCCAGATTTATTTTTTCATTGCCTACCGGCGGCCGTTGGCCGCGTTAGCCGGATATTTCTCGGTCTTGCCGGTCCTGCCGCATATTGTGCGGGAGCGCCGAGCGATTCAGCCGAACTTGAAACTCACTTTGGCGCAGGTGGAGCAGCTGCTGACGCCGACGATGGACGAGCCGCCCTTGCGGGAATTGGCGCGAACCTGGTGGCGGCGGAAAAAATGAATATCCTTTATCATCTTACCTCGCCGTCCCCGCCCATCCCGGGCACGGATGCCGTGTTCCAGGAGGTCGAGGCCCTGCGCCGCCGGTTTGGCGGCGAATGCCTCCAGCTTTTTCCGCTACGCCGACCCAGCCGGATATTTCCAAAAAAACTTTATGGCCTTCACCAGTACCGCGCCCTGTGCCGGCGGGAGCCTTCTGTGGACCTGCACCATCTGTATTACGCCACGCTCTATCCGTTTCCCTGGTTGCGCGCGCTCCGTAAGCCGCTGATTTATTCGGCCGTGACGGGCGTGGGATCACACCTCGAACGTGGGTGCGCCGATTGGCTGAAAACTGTCCATACCATCGTCTCATGCAACCCGCGGGATGAAACTGCGCTCCGGGCGTTGCGTCCGGCGCGCTACCGGATCATTCGGCCGGGCATTGCCGTGGAGCGGTTCAGCCCTGTGCCTATTCCGCTCCGGGACGAGCTGGTCCTGCTGGTGGGTTCCGCTCCCTGGATTCACCGGCAGTTCCAGACGAAGGGCATAGACTTGCTCCTGGATGTCGCCGGTTCCTTGCCTTTGCGCCTGGTGTTCCTGTGGCGCGGGCTCCTGTGCGACGAGCTTCAGTGCCATATCGCGCGGCGCGGACTGACTCGACGCGTGGAAATCATTAATGAAGCAACTGACGTCAATCGGGTACTGGCGCGCGTGCATGCCACGGTGGTCCTGGCGGAAACGGAAAGCCAAGTCAAGGCCTATCCCCACTCCCTGATGGAATCACTCTCCGCCGGCAAGCCGGTGTTGGTCAGTGGCTGCATTCCAATGGCTGATTACGTGACGGAGGCGCAATGCGGGGAGATTGTGCCCAAACTCACGCCGGATGACCTGCGCGCGGCGATTCGAGGACTTATGGACCATTATGGCGAACGCCAAGCAAAAGCTTTGGCGCGGGGCCGCGCCGATTTTGCGCTCGCGCCCATGCTGGAGGCCTATGGCGAGGTGTATGCGGAGGCCGGCGCCTAGCCCTGAGCAAGCCCCGCTTTTACGGGGCTCGTCGAAGCCCGCAGGGCGGATATTTCACGCTAAGCGTAAAATATCGGGTTAATGTTCACCATGGCTTGGGCGAATAGCGGGCTAAAGCATAGATGGTGGAATAGATATTGGCGGGCACTGCGGTTGATCCGCCGAAACCGCCACTGACCTGTGTCCGGCCATCAACATCGACGGGGCCCATATTAAAGATGATGGTCCATTCGCCGGTGACGTAATTATACGTAGCGTTGTCGTCAAATCCATTGCCGTCATAATCCCCTGCGGGAACCGGCAACGTTTCGCCGTAAACGCCCATATAAAACGCTTCGCGATAGGGCATGCCCCATTCCGCCGATTTGGCCGGCTCCGTCCTGTTCACGATTTTATACGCGCACAGGCCATTAGGGTGAATCGATGCGGCCGGTCTCAATGAGTAATAACCCGGCGCGAGCAAGGAACCCGAGGAACCCCAAGTGTAATTTGTCGATATTCCAGTGCCGACATAAAAGATAGACCCGCCCGAACCCGCCAAACCCTCCGTATCATCCATGGCCCAACCGCGGTAATAATACCCCAGGTCATCTATGCCGTCCCGGTCGTAATCAAACGGCATCGGCATGACTGTGTAAGCCTGCGGGTTTTCCCAGGACCGGAAATCGCCCAGGTACCCCCACTGGGCCTCGCCTAACAATCCCTTGCTTAAAGAATAAATGGACCATATACCGGTCAAGGGGTCATACACGCCCAGGTCGGTGACGCGGTCTCCGTCGTAATCGGCCGGCACCGGCCACATGCCGGGCTGGCCGAAATTGGCCATGCCTTCCCCGCCGCCGCTGAGCTTGCCGTACCAGTTGCCCGTGGTGGAATCGAAGACGACAAAGTCGGTCTTGCCGTCACCATCGTAATCACCGGGCGCGGGCAGGTAATTTGGGCCACACCAAGTGGTAACGTTAGTGACCGTTGCGCTGCCCATCAGATAGACGCACCACTGTCCCGAGGTCGGGTAATAGACCGCCACGTCGGTCTTGCTGTCACCGTCAAAATCATTATAGACTTTTAGAGATTTCTCTCTTAATGCCAGACTGTGCCAATCACTCGCTGCAATGGCAATCACGCCGCTTTGCCCGAGCACCGGCACATCGCACTGGTCATGCAAGTTGTATCCCCATGCAATTACCTCACCATCCTTCAGCGCCAGACTGTAATATCTACCACACGCAATGGCGCTAACCCCGCTTAGCGCCTCCGACGGCACATCGCACTGGCCGTGATCATTGGCGCCCCAAGCGATT
>JBDRSI010000344.1:0-6064 GCA_043825055.1 Verrucomicrobiota bacterium | reverse complement strand
TTAGAAATTATAATTCAGCCAGAGGCCGTACTCCAGCTCTTTCAGCCGGAAATCAACGATTTTATCCCACCTTTCCAGGACGTAATATACATTGCCTTCCATCGATAAATTCTTACCCAGCGGAATGCAGAGTCCCAGCATCATTTGCCAGTAGATATCCAGCCAATCGCCTTCACCCTGGTCGTCGTGAATGTAACTGGTCAGGATGCCGACGCCGCCGCGGAACATCCGGTCCTTGATAATTATGTCGGCTTGGGGCGAGATGACGTAATCGGTTTTATTGGTATGGGGCGTGTCCCGGGCGCCGGATACATCGGGGGCGAAATCAGCGCCAAATTTTATGGCGACATGCTCTTCGGCAAAGGTGTAGGCCAGCCCGTAGGAGATATCGGCATTACCATAAGGCAGGTCAGTAAAGACGGTGTTTTCCGTGTGATAGCGGCCGCCCACGCTCAGGGAGTGCGGGCTTTCGGCAAGCGCCGGCCGGATCAAAAGTGCGAGGGCGATACCCAGGGTGGCGCATGTCCACCGGTATTGGCAGGGGATAGTCATGAGTGATTCCTTAGGGTTTTAGTAAGCGTTCACGGAATGCTGACCTGCCTGCAATCCGTCAGCTGACGGACGTAGCATTGCGGGCAGGAATTGAAAACTAAAAATTAGATATTTGGCCTTCACGCTTTTGTATTGTAGACGCGCCTGCCCGCGGCTACATGAAACAGATGCCGCCTTTGGCGGCCTAATTATAATGCATGCACCTGTAAGTCAGAACTGACGGGCCAGGGCGCGTGCAGTCAGGAATTCGGCCCCGTGTTCCTTCAGCCGCGCCACCAGGCGGTCGAGTTCCTTTGCCGCAACCTTTCCGCAGTTTTTTACGATAAACGGGTCCGGGCGCACGGAACCTTCCCCGAAGTGAATTAGGCCCTGCGGCATTTCAAAAAATTCCCACGGGTGGAAATAAAAGCACAAGACCGCCGGCAGGCGCTTGCGCGCGTAGAACCGGAGCATGGCGTCAATGTGCGCCATGATGGCCTCGGCGCCTTCCGTGCGGAAGAGCGGCCATTGGTCGCGGTCCCGTCCGTAAGGATCCTTGCTGGTGATGGTCATATCGGCGAAATTAGGAATTTCCACGATCCGCATTCGGCCTTCCCGGGTCCAGTCCTTGCGGTTGGGATGGTAGGGGACAAGCCGTTTCTCGTAAAAGTAGAGCGGGTAGGAAGCGTCGGCCACAAAGCCGAGGTCCTCCAGGGCGTTGACCATGCCGGTACTGCCCCACAAGCGCGGCGCGCGGAATGACCCGATTTTCTTGCCCAATGCCTGGCGGATCCATTGGGTGGACACCTTGATGCGGTGACAACACTCCTCCGGCAACATGGGCTTGATGCCGGGAATGGGAAACAGCTCATCGCCGATGGTTTCATGGTAGAGCGTGTGACAGCCCACCTCGTGGCCGGCGCGGTCCACCTGCTTGACAATTTTGGGATACCGGCGGGCGGCGTCCCCCGTAAAGAAGAACGTGGCGGCAAGATCGTGCTTGGCGAGGATATCCAGGATGCGCGGCGTACCATGAACGAGCCCCTCGTAAAAGGGGGTCCAGCTCCCGATATCCGTTTCCATATCGAACCCAAAAACGACGCGTGGATGCATTAGAATACCTTGAAAATCAGGCAACTACTCACCACGAATTTCACTGATGGCACGGATAGAGGAGAAAACTTTTTCTTTTCATTTATTTTCGGCCCCGTCTTCATCAGTATAATCCGTGGTTGTCTTTTCTTTTACTTGATTTCAACGATCTTGCGGAAACGCTTGGAGAATTCCTCGACGCCTGTTTTCGTGATGCGCGCGCCAGTCTCCCAACGCAGGCCGTATTGTCGGCCATACAGGAAAGTGTCCACCTGGAAGGTCATGTTTTCAAGCAGGGGATACGTGGAGGTGGTTTCCATCCAGGGCCGTTCCACTTCGTGCATGCCCAGCCCGTGGCATGGTCCGTACAAGGCGTATTCGCCATAGCCGCGCCCCTTGACATAGTCAAAGAAATTCGTGGCCACCTGGCCGGCCGGCACACCGGCTTTCATCCATTCCATGGTCTTCAGATGTGCTTCCAGACCGAAGGATACCAGGTCGCGCATCTTGGCCGGCATCTTGCCCATGCAGATAGGCAGTCCCACGCTGGGCGAATAACCGCCCACGCGCGCGCCGATGTTGAGTTGAACAAGGTCGCCCTGCTTGATCACCCGGTGGCCGGGCCGCCCGATGGCGTGCGAGCTGTTTATCCCGGAGAGCACGTAGGTCGGGTGTGCCTCGTATTCCGCGCCGTGCCGGTAAAAAGCTTCCTGCGCGATACCCACCACCTGCAACTCGGTCATGCCCGGCTTGATGCGCTTCAGGACCGCATCCATGGCCAGCTCCGATACCCGGAAAGCTTCCCGCAGGATGGCGATCTCCGGCTTGCTCTTGATCATGCGCATCTGGTAGATGAGGTCGTCGGCCTTGACGATTTCCGCGGCCGGCAGGGCCGCGCGCACGGCGTCAAAAACACTGACGGACATGGCGGTGTAGCCGGCAATGCCCAGCCTTTTCACACCGCGCCCGCCGTTGGCGGAAGAAAAAATTTCCTTGAAACTATCCAGTGGAATATTCGGGTAATCCGGTTCAGCGGCTTCGCGGTAGTACAGGATTTTTTTAATGGCGGGGATCACGCTATGGTCGCGGGCAAAGGTTGCGCTTTCCGGGCCGATGAGCAGGGTTGGCGCGCCTTCCGCGGGGATGAACACGCCCGCGCTTTCGAAAATCGGCCAGTAGTCTGAAAAATAACGGACGTTGGCGAACTCAGCCTCGTCGCTGTGGGCCAGCAGGCCATCCAAGCCGCGCGCCTTCATCAGGCGCTGGGCTTCCCCTTGGCGGCGCTTGAATTCCTGTAACGGGATTTTGACAGTCATGACATGCTCCTTGATACAGGGCATGCGCCCCGCGATGATTAATATAATTCATGAAAAACGAAGCATAGTATAAAGATAACCCGTGACAAGGCAAGCCGGAATTGGACGGCCGTCATTATGTTCGGGACGGCGGCCGGCACACTCACTGAAACTCTTTCCACTCCGGTTCGTTCTGGAAAATAAAGCGATAATAATCCTTGCCTTCGAGCCGTGCGGCGGCTTCCTCGTCAACCACAATGGTGCAGTGCGGGTGCAATTGCAGGGCAGAGGCGGACACCATGGCGGTGATCGGGCCTTCGACGGCCCTGGCGAGGATGTCGGCCTTGGTTGTTCCGGCGGCCAGCAGAACACAGCGCTTGCTGTCCAGGATCGTGCCCACTCCCATGGTGAGCGCCCGTCGGGGCATGCGCTCTTGGTCGCCGAAGAGCGGGCCGTTGGCGGCTATGGTCTGGGGTGTCAACGCCTTGACGCGTGTGCGCGAACACAGGGCGGAAAGCGGCTCATTGAAACCGATGTGCCCATCATGGCCGATGCCCAGCAATTGCAAATCAATGCCGCCGGCTTGCTGGATGACCTGCTCGTACCGGGCGCAGGCCGCATCCAGGTCGTCTGCCATGCCGTCCGGCAGGTGCGTGTTGCGCCGGTCAATGTTGACCTTGGAAAACAGGTGGTGGTTCATGTAAAACCGGTAGGAATGATTATCCTCCGGCCTCAGGCCCACGTATTCGTCCAGATTGAACGTCCGGCAACGCGCGAAGTCGAGACCTTCCTGTTTATGCATGTCCGCCAGCAAGGCATAAACCTTTTCCATGGTCCGACCGGTGGCCAGGCCGAGCACGAGCGGCGGGTTCTGACGCAGGGCCTTGGCGATCAGGCGCGCGACCAGCCGCGCGGCCGCCGCAGCATTCGGTTGAATAATGACTTCCATGACATAATCCTTAAATGTGTTGTGTGGTTTTTAAAAAGCAGGACATATTGAGTTCAAACCCCGGACTTATTCGTAAACCTTTAAAAATGGTTCGACAAGAATAGATTTACAACGCCAGGACTGATTATGACCACGGTCGGTAACCGGCGGCGGTCTCGTACATGGCCATAATATTGGCGATGGGCGCGTCAACTTGAATGTACGTGTGACCAGGGCCGAAGATATAGCCGCCGTCCTGGCCCAGGCAATCAATCAAGCGGCGGACCTCGTCGGCCACCTGCCGGGGCGTGCCTTTGCACAGGTTTTCCTGTAAATCCAAGCCGCCATAAAAGCACAGGTGGCGGCCGAAGTCCTTTTTCAGGCCGGCGGGGTCCATGCCGGCGGCGCGGGTCTGGATCGGCTCCAGCATGTCCACGCCGGCGTCAATGATCATGGGCAGGAGCGGCCGCACGGCGCCGCAGACGTGTAATAGAAATTTCTTATCGTGCCGGTGGATGCGCTCGGCAACCTGGGTCAGGTAGGGCATGACAAATTGCTTGAACGTGTCCGGACTGAACAGCGGGCCGAGCTGGGAACAGTAATCGTCGGCCATGTAAATAATGTCGAGTCCCTGGCTGTGGCGCTCCAGCAGAATGTCGAGGTAAGTCAGGATGCGTTCTGTGATCGTTTTGATCAGCGTATCGGCATACTGCGGGCGCAGGGCAAAATCCATCATCAGGTCTTCCATGCCGCGGACGAACGAGGCGATGAAATAGGCGCCCCAGGTGAATACGCCGATCACGGCGCGGTCGGCATGCGCCCGGGCCTCGGCGCTGACACCGGAAAAATCCAGCGCCGTATCGGACGGCCAGGAGTGTTGCTTAATCGCTGTGATCTCATCCTTGCCGGCCAAGGGACTGAAGTATAACTCGTCGTACGTTCCGCCCGGGTAGCATGCCACCCGGGTGCGATAGCCCCAGAGCGCGGTTTTCTCCTCTTTGCGCGCTTCGGCTTCCGTGAAGATAAAATTCTTCGGCAGGATCATCCAGGTGTCCACATTCAGGCGGTCGAACAGCGCTTCCCGGGTTGGTGTGCCCAAGCGCCGGTAAAGCGCCTCGAACACTTCTTTCTCGGCGTCAAAGGTAATGGGGGTCCGATCGGCGACCCGGTGATTGACCGCCGCCAGGACGCGAGATTTGGAGTTCATCATATACAAACCCTTGGTTTAAAAGTTTAAGGGTTCAAAACAGGAATTTCAATGTTTGTAGCCGCGCATGGTGGACGCAGTCTTAATTGTTATGAATGGCGGCATAATAAATCATGGTCGTGGGCGATGCAAGTCCGAGTTCAGCATTTTTTGCTTGCCGTGCGGCGATCAATGTTCTACGATGCACCGGTCTGAACAAGGCATGGCTGAACCTAATAACCTGAGCAGTTAATTTGGACATGCAAACACCACTTTATAACGACCACGTGGCCTTGGGCGCCCGGATGGCGCCGTTCGCGGGCTGGGAGATGCCGCTGGTCTATCGCGGCATTATTGCCGAACATCTTTGGACCCGTGCGCAGGCATCGGTTTTCGACATCTGCCACATGGGCGAATTCGAAATCAAAGGTGCGACTGCCGAAGCGGACTTGGAACGGCTGGTGACCTTGTCCGTGGTGTCGCTGAAACCCGGCGCCTGCGCCTATGGCTATCTGCTGGCGGAAGACGGCGGCGTGCGGGATGACGTCATCTGCTTCCGCTTGGGCACCGACCGGTTCTGGCTGGTGGTTAACGCCGGCACATTGGCCGGCGACCGGGATTGGATTCGGGCCCACCTCTCGCCGCGCACGACTTTCACGGACCTTTCACCGGCCACGGCCAAGCTTGATATCCAGGGACCTTGCGCCCGCTTGAGTGTGGAAGCGGCGTTAGGTCAGGCTCTGCCGCTCCTGGGCTATTTTCACTTTCAGGAAGTGACGATCCAGGGGACACCGTGCCTGTTGAGCCGCACCGGCTATACCGGCGAATTCGGCTACGAGCTTTATGTGCCCGCGAACGAAGTTCTCCGTTTCTGGAACCTCCTGCTGAAGCCCGGTCAGATTCTGCCCGCCGGCCTGGGCGCGCGGGACACTTTGCGCGTGGAAATGGGCTATCCCCTGTTCGGCCACGAACTGCGCCGCGAGTGGCGGTCGCCGGGCGCAAGCCGGGGGCGGTTCATGGACATGGCCAAGT
>JBDRSI010000343.1:0-6915 GCA_043825055.1 Verrucomicrobiota bacterium | reverse complement strand
GTCGTGGGTTCAAATCCCACCGCCCCGACCCACCTGCGTCCCGACTCTCTAAGAGGTCGGGACTACGGTGGGCAGGTCCATGCCCAAGTCAATGTTGAGACAGGTTCTTATATTTTTAGGAGTTAGAACATTATGCAATGGTCTGTGCGCGATGTGGCCGAACGCCTGAACGTTTCGGAACGAACGGTCTTGCGCTGGGTGAAACATGACGATTTGCCGGCCAGTCGGATTGGCGGCCAGTTTCGCTTCAATCGCGCGGAACTGCTGGAGTGGGCAACTGCCCATAAACTAAAAGTGCCTCCGGCTCTCTTTTACGGGGAAAACGAGGAACGCGAGCGCATGCCGTCCTTTTCGGATGCGCTCTCCATCGGCGGTATCTTCCACAAGGTTGGCGGAACCGATAAACCCTCTGTCCTGCGCGCGATCGTTAATCTCTTGCGATTGCCCGACGGCGTGGATCGCGAATTGCTGTATCGGATGCTCATGGCCCGTGAAGCCCTGGCCTCGACTGCGGTTGGCGACGGCATTGCCATTCCGCATCCGCGCAATCCGATCGTTCTGCGCGTGACCCAGCCGTTGGTGACTCTGTGCCTGCTGGCTCGGCCGGTGGATTTCGGCGCTCTGGATGGTAAGCCGGTTTATGCGCTCTTTACGCTGGTCAGTTCGGCGCCGCGCATCCATTTGCATTTGCTCGCGCGTCTTTCCTATGTCTTGCGCCAGAGCAGTTTCAAGACGCTGATCTCCGGGCGGGGCCCGGCGGCGGATATCCTGGCGGAAGTTCGACGGGTGGAGGCGTCCATCCAGTCTGCGGCTACGACGGAGGAAAAGGACTCGCGCTGAGTTATTATAGGAAGGTTAATATACCCGCATGCCGGAGCGCGCCGCGCGCGTGGCGGGAAACAGGCGGCGGGCCTGATGCACCAGGCGGTCAATCTGTATGTCTGTCCGGCGGCGGTCGTGATGGGTCAGGATCAACTTGCCCACGCTGGCTGTGGTGGCCAGGCGGGCACAAGCGGCCCAAGTGCCGTGCCCCCAGCCGTGCTGTATGAAATATTCGGCCGGGGTATATTGCGCATCGGCAATCAGCACAGATGCCCCGCGGCAAAAATCCGTAAAGGCCCCGTCGGCGGAATCGGCGTCGAGTTCATGATCGGTGGCGATGACGAAAGAGCGTTGTTGGATGTTCAGGCGATAGGCCAGGCATTGCTGGGCATGTCGGAGCGGATGCCAGGCGATCTCGACGCCGTACGTTCGCATGCGGCGGTTGCGCCGGGGGAGAGGCTGGAATCGGATGGCGGCGCCGAAGTGCCGCAGGTCCAGCGGCCAAAACGGCGGAGCGACGAGCGTCCGCAAACAATCCGGCCAATTCTCTTTCCGGTGCGGGTCGGCCATGAGCGTGACCGAAGCACCCTGCCGGTAGAGGGGTTTGAAAAGGGGCAAGCCGATCACATGGTCCAGGTGAAAATGGGTGAACATGATCGTAATGGGCGGGAGGTCGCTCAGGCGCATCAACTGATCGCCCAGCGCGATAATTCCTGTGCCGGCGTCAACAATCAGAATCCCTTGCCGGGTGGCCAGACTAAAGCAGGTCGTTTCGCCGCCGTACCGGTTGAATGCGTGGCCGGAGACCGCCATTGTGCCGCGGGCGCCATGAATGGTAAATGTCGGTTCGTTTTCCATATTGACTTTGACCGGGGCATTCGGAACAATCATTGCCAACGAAATCGTCTTGGAGGTACAGTGCTGAGCCAACAATAGAGATCATTCAATCCCCGCTCATCACAAAACCAAAACGCTTGGAAATCTTCTTGTTTCGCGTTCTTTAGCGTGTTTTGCGGGTTAGCTTGGTTCGGTCCAAATGGACTCAAATAAGTTCATTTGAGTGTAAGCTACCACAAGAAAGGAATCCGGTCATGATTAAAGTTGCGATTATCGGGTTGGACACCAGCCACAGCGTGCAGTTTGCTCAGCGCATGCAGGATCCGGCCTGTGCGCCGGATCAGCTGGTGCCCGGCATGCGCGCGGTGACGTGCCTGCGTTTTGAAACGCCGTTTCAGAATAAGAAAGGCCTGGACGAACGGCAAAGCCAGATGGAGTCCTGGGGCGTTCGCGTTACCACCCGGTTTGAAGAAGCCGTGGCGGATTGCGATGCCATCATGTTGGAAATCAACGACGGGGCGTACCACCTTGACTATTTTAAAAAAGTGGCCGCGCTGGGTAAGCCGGTGTTTCTCGATAAACCGCTGGCGGTATCCCTGGACGATGGCCGTGCCATAATCCGGCTGATGCGTGAGCATAATACGCGGGTCTGGTCGGGTTCCGCCGTTCCGTTTTGTCCGGAAGTGGCGCAGGCCCGCGCCAAATTTGCCGACATCCGGCGCGCGCATGTCTATGGAGCCTTGGGTCAGGCGCCGACCGGCGATTCACTCGTGTGGTATGGCGTGCATACCTTCGAGATGCTTCAGCGCATCATGGGGCCGGGGCCGCAAGCGGTCCGCGCGCTGGAAACCGGCGGTGGTATTGTTGCCGTCGTGGATTACGGCCAGGGCCGCGAAGGTGTCGTGGAGACGAGCCGCGATAACTGGATTTATGGCGGTCGTGTGAATGGGATGGTCAATAAGGAAATCCAGATTATGTCGTTTGTCCATACCTTCACCTATGCCTATCGCGACATTCTGCGCCTGATCAAGGCGTTTTTTGAGGGCGGAACGGCGCCGGTGGATATGCTGATAACGTTCGAAGGGCTGGCCATGATGACGGCGGCCCGCCAATCCATTGAAACCGGCAAAACCGTCAAGGTCCAGCAGTTGGATGCATAGGGGAACGACATTTATACGGAGCGTCATAAGTTCCTGCACATGTTGTCATCCTGAGCGAAGCGAAGAGCTTGCCCTGAGCGAAGTCGAAGGGCTTGCCCTGAGCGAAGTCGAAGGGCTCTCCAAATTCAAGGCTAATCTAGGAAATTCCTCGCTGTGCTCGGAATGACACACTCTATGGATGCGCAATTATTTACGTTGTGTATAATTTCAGTCCGCCCATTTCTCGCCCTAATTTCCAATTTCCAGTTTCCAATTTCAAGCCGTGAACGGCTACGTTTATTTGCGGGTCTCTAAAAATCCTTCCAGCTTCTGCAAACGCGTTGGATGGCGCAATTTACGCAGGGCCTTGGCTTCGATCTGCCGGATGCGCTCGCGGGTGACGGCAAACATACTGCCAACTTCTTCCAGCGTGCGCGGACAGCCGTCGGCAACGCCAAAGCGCAGTTTCAACACCTTCTGCTCGCGCTCGGAGAGCGTGGCGATGACTTCCTGCAGGCGCTCCCGCAGGAGACTGTAACCGGTCATTTCGGATGGATTTTCCGCCGATTTGTCCTCGAGGAAATCGCCGAAACAGGCGTCGTCACTGTCGCCCACGGAAGCCTGCAGGGAAATCGGCTGTTGGGACATCTTGAACACTTCGCGGACGCGGTCCACGGGGAGGTCTACTTCATTGGCCACCTCTTCGGGCGTCGGCTCGCGGCCGAAATCCTGGAGGAGCTGTTTCTGGACCCGGACCAGCTTATTGATGGTCTCAATCATGTGGACTGGGATACGGATGGTGCGGGCCTGATCGGCAATCGCCCGGGTGGCGGCCTGGCGGATCCACCACGTGGCGTAGGTGCTGAACTTGTATCCCCGTTTGTATTCGAATTTTTCAACAGCCCGCATCAGACCCGTGTTGCCCTCCTGGATGAGGTCCAGGAACATTAGTCCACGGTTCATATATTTTTTAACAATGCTGATCACCAATCGCAGGTTGGCTTCCGCCATTTCGGTTCGGGCCTTCTGCCCTTTCTTGAGCCAGCTCTTAAGCTCGCGGTACTTGGCCTCAAAAACGCTCGCCTCCATCAGGTATAGATTTTCCAAATCCCGCAGTTTGTTGCGCTCCCCCCGCAATTTGGCCGCCCGGGTCGCAGTCTTCGGACCTTTGGCCGTTTCCAGCTTATGGATCAGGCCGGTGCATTCCATGTGCTTCTGGTAGTAATTATCCGCCAAAACGACGAAATCCTCGATGGCCTTCTGCTTGAAATAAAACCCGTCCAGCTGGCGGGAATAAACGGCCCAGGCTTTGTCGAACACTTTCTGATAGTGCTCCGTCTTCTTCGGATTACCGCGGGCCTGTTTGAGCCTGGCAAACAGGATTGTAATGTTCTTGTATGAGAGGCTGATTTTTTTCTTCAGGGCCGGCAACATGCGGAAATACTTATCGCGCCCCTCCACGTGTTTATCAATAATGATGCGGTCAAACCGCTCCTTGCCTTCCTCCAACCGGGCCGCGAGGGCAAAGTAGGCTTCCATTGAAAACCCGAAACGCTTGAACAGGGCGCGCGAATTAATCTCCGCTTCCTCAATCCGCTTGCAGATTTCCACTTCCTGGTTGCGCGTTAGCAGCGGCACCTGCCCCATCTGGTGCAGGTACGTGCGGATCGGATCATCCATGACATCCATGGATTTGGCCTGTTCGGCGCGTTCCTCCTTTTCCGCCTGCTTCTTGAACTGTTCCACACCGGTGGAATCAATCACCTCAATGTCCATCCCGCGCAGAAGCAGGATAAACCCGTCAATCTCCTCGGGATCAATCAGGTTGGTCGGAAGCGCCCCGTTGATGTCGCCGAACGTCAGGTAGCCCTGGTCCCGCGCCAGCTTCATCAGATCCTTCATCTTTTCACGCAGTTCTTCACTGCTCAGCTTGACGCGGATATTGGAATTCAAGGTCACACCGACCGAGTCGGCCGCCACGCCTTTGGCGGCGTTGGGTTTGATCGCCACCGGCGCCGTCTTGGGCGCGCCCTTGCCGGCCGGCGCTCCTTTATGCGGAAGGGCCCGCTTGGCTTTGGGCGCCGCCGGCGGATGCGCATGCCTTTTGGGCGGGCTAACGCAGGGTGCGGCAGGCGAGTTGTGTTTTGGCTTCATATGTCCAACGACATGCAAACCCCGAGCCAACGGTCGGGGTCGAACCGACGACCTGCGCATTACGAATGCGCTGCTCTACCAACTGAGCTACGTTGGCAGGAAAATAACAAAATGACCGGATTGCATGTTTATACCGACGGATGGGGAATTGTCAATCTCTTTTGCACGGCACGGGCGCCTGTTCACGGGTATAGACAATAATTGCCGGGGACGGTTCGGCCGGACAGTGGCTCTGGCAGGCCCCGCACCCCCGGCACAGGGCTTCATCCACTTCCGGACAATTGACGCCGTTATGCTCCACAATCCGAACGGCCTGGTAGGAACAGAATTCGTGGCACACCATACAATACTGGGCCTCGTTCCACGCCAGACAGCGACTGCGATTCACCTGGGCCGTGCCAATGGACAAGGCCCGTTTGGCTTCCAACGACAGATGGCCAATGGCGCCCGTCGGACAGACGCCCGTGCAGACCCGGCACCATTCATTGCAGTAGCGCTGGCTGAAATCCAGGCGGGGCGTTAGCCAGCTTCCGGGTCCGCCGGTTCCCAGGTCGGGAATAATAATACCTTCCGGACAGGCGCGCATACAACTGCCGCACCGAGAGCAAAGCCCCCATAACACAGGTTCGGCCGCGGCACCCGGTGGGCGAATCGGTCCGGCCGGCCCGAGGCAAGGGGTTCCCATCCGTTTCAACACCCACCCCAGGCCCGCGCCAAAGACCAGGGCCAGGAACGAACGCCGTCCCGCAACACCTCCGCCTGCCGGCGCCGAAAGGAAACCAGGGTGAACTGGGACGGCACCCAACGCCGGCTGAATAGCCGGCTTCCGCCCGATCACATGCCGGCAGAACTTACCGGTTATCCCCAGCAGTGCCTGCAGGGCGCCTAGGGGACATATCCGCTCGCACCAAAGGTGCGGCCAGATCGCCGTGATCAGGCCAAGCATAATTAAACTTATGGCCGGCAGTCCATCCACCCATCTCCAGTCCGTACCCCGCCAGACACTGAAAAACCCGTTAAACTGGACCAACGGATCAAGATTCAATAGCAGTGGAAATCCGGCTAACGCGCTTCCCAGCATCACGAGGCCCAAGCCCGGACCCAACGCCGGAAAGCGGCGCATAGATACGGGATGACGGCGGCTCAGTCCTGGTCGCCTATGGCGCCGCCGGAGGCGGGTAAACTTACCGACCAAAATCAGCAGGTATCCCGTCGGGCACAAATGGCGGCAAAACCAGCGGCCACGCACCAGGGCCAACGCCAACAGAGGCAGGCAAATTAACGATACCAGGCTGATTGAGCGCGCCGCGACCGCCGCGCAGATGGCAAGCAATGGACTGGCGGCCGGCCAGACGGCCGCGCCCGAAAGCCATGGAAAAACCTGCGCACTTATGATCGCGGCAATCGCTACAATGCCGATGCGGAGTATCATTCGTTGATGGTGTATACGCAAAGAGCAAAGCATGATGGGGAAAACCAAGCGTTCATTTTAGGTTCAGGCATCCACGTGCACAATCCGGACTTGTTTCAAGTCCCCGCATCCGACCCCCATATCATGAGCCAGTTTAATATAAAGCACATCAAACGGTTGTTTGCCGAACAGCGTCGCCGCATAAGCGTCCACCGCCACCGGGTCCGTACCGAAGACGAGCTGATTGGGATAGGCCAGCTTGCCGGGTCCTTGGGGTCCATGGGTGGTCATGATGCGCAGGGCATCCACAACAATCAGCGAGGGCTTGATAAAGGTGCTGAAATCCGCGATGCACTGGTGCAGGTTGTGCGCATGCCAATAGCCGCGGTCGGACACCGAGCCCATCCAGTTTTTCATGGAGAGCGTCAGGGTCGAACCGCCGTGGCTTTTGGCCACCGGCATATTGATCAGGCAGGGCGCTTCCAGCACATCCCGGACTACGTCCGCCTCCTTGAGATTGATGCCCCGGGGAATGGCCACGCGCTGAAACTG
>JBDRSI010000342.1:0-14757 GCA_043825055.1 Verrucomicrobiota bacterium | reverse complement strand
GGCCACTTCATTCATCCACCGCATCCGCGGATGTGTACATACGGCGTTGATGATCGATGCTTTGTGTGCTTTCATGGGCTTGCCTGTGCCTGTAAATCGCAATCAGTTTTTTGGGTCGCATTTATTAAATCAATCCTCGCGCTTATCACATAATTTTGCGATTCTTAATCCGGTATGTCAATGGTTGTTTGCAGTATGGTTGTTTGCAGTAGTGTCGTGTTGCAGTAGTCGCAGAAAAAGAGCGCATCTGTCCCGAAGGCCGGGGCCGTTTTAACAATCATCAGTTTGTTTATCCTTCAAAACTTGACATTCCAGACCCGTTTTGACACCTTTTTACGCAGGCGAGTGCTTCATCCGGTCGGTTTCGATGGGCGGATGCCCCGCACATTTTGCTGAGGAGTCAGAAATCTTTGAACATCTTTTTCACCGTCGATAACGCCGGTGGTAACCAATGGTTTATCGATTACATTTGAATAACCAGGGGAGCAAGTAAATATATGAAACGATTCCTTCGTCTAATTGGACTGCTGCTGGTCTTCGGAGCGTTTTCCTCATCCGCCGCAGCGACGGATCGCAACTCCGAATCCTCAAAAATCCAGATGGGTTATCCGCCCTATCAACTTGAGAATGGAAAGAACAAGGCAATGGAACCGGTGCAGGTTTTTCGCCAGTCCCCGCGCATTACTTCATACGCCTATGGCAATATCACCACGGAACAGGCGGACCGGGTGGCCCGCCGGTTTTGGGAACAGGGATTCAATCTCGTGCTGTCGGAAGGCAATCGTTATCTGTTCAAAGAAGCCGCGGATGAAAAGTCTTCCTCGGCCATCCGGGTCTTGCCATATGAGGAGGTTATCAAGAACACGAAGATCATGGCTGACGCCTGCCACCGGTATGGACTGCGGTTTTTTCTGCACCTGACCTGTTCAATGGTTGACCAGCCGCTTTTGGACAAACACCCCGACTGGGCCGTAATTGACATCGCCACGGGCAAGACGATTACTAACAGTTACGGCACCGGTAACGCCTGTATCAATAACGACGAATTCATGGCTGAATTCTACAAGCGGCTTGACCGCCTGATCCGGGAAACCGGCGTGGATGGCATCATGCAGGATGAGATCCAGTTTTTCAGTCCCAGTCTCTGCGGCTGCCGGTCGTGCCGTGAGAAGTTCGCCAAGGAAACCGGGTTTCAAATACCTGACAAAATGGCGGGCTGGCTCAAACCATCCAAAGCCGCCTGGCTGGAATGGCGGCGCGCCAAGGTGGTGCAGAACCTGCAAAAAGTCCGGGGCATGATCAAAAAGTACAATCCCGATAACACCGTCATCACCTATCTATGCAACAATACCACGGGTTACGCCTATTATTCGGCGGGGCTTTGCATTGACGATTTTCCGAAATATGCCGACAGCGCCGGCTACGAGTGTGAACCGCACGACTATTTCTACCAGTACTACTGGCCGCACGTGATTTACGAGATGAAGTACCTGCGCGCGGTGGCCGAGAACATGAATACGGCGCCGTGGACTTATTTTTACGATCGCACCCTGGACGATCACACGTTCAACTGGTTTGTCGGCATGAGCCAGGGGGTGCGGCGCTGGTGGTTCGATTCTGATCCGCTGGCCGCGCGCTGTTGGACGCCGCAAGTGGCGTGGGAGAAAAAACACGCCAAGCTGTTGATGAATGTCCGATCCGCCGCCAATATCGGGGTGCTGTTTTCGCTCGATGCGCGGGATCGCAACCCGCACAGAAGCGGCAAACGCAGTTGGGTGCAAGGGTATTCTTCCACGTGCAACGCGCTGACCGACGAACACATCCCCTACAAGGTGGTGGTGGATGCGGACATGACGGCCGAGACTTTGCGGCGCAAGCTGAAAACCCTGATCCTTTTCAACACGGGCCCGATGTCGGACCGCGCGGCGGAGGCGGTGCGGACCTTCGTGCAGGAAGGGGGGATCCTGGTGGCATCCGGAGCCACCTCGCTTTTCAACGAAAAAGGGGCGCCCCGCAAGAACTTTGCCCTGGCCGATGTGCTGGGCTGTAATTATGGCGGGGAGCAAAAGGACGGCAAAACCCTGTTCATCCCGGCTACCAACGAGGTTACCGGCGAGCTCACCGGTGAACTGGAACACCAGGATTCGTTTGTGCTGGCCAGGGATCTGGCGCCGGATGTGAAGGTGGTCGGCAAGATTCGGGCGGCGGACGGCAAGGAATATCCGGGCATCCTGGCGCGGAACTATGGGAAGGGCAAGGTGGTTTATTGCAGTGGTCATCCCGAGTACCGCTACCTGTATCACTACTACAACGAGAACCTGATCAAGCCCGGTCAATTCTGGAAGGACAACCGCGATCCGAAATACGGGCGTCTCATCGGCCGGCTGGCCATTTATGGCAACGATGAATTGCCCCTGAAGGTGGCGAACGTGCCCCGGGGAATCGTCACCGAGGTTTATCGGCACGAGGTATGCGACGCCAAACCGCTGTCCCCTGTGCTCAACAAATTGCATTTGGGCGGGCTGGTGCAAGCATACCGGCATCGGTTCAAAGACCTGCGCGGCATCCAGGTCCATCTGGCCAACCTTCTCGGCGGCCGACTTAAGGAGGGGGTTGTGCCGCTTGTCAATGAAATCAATTATCCCGAGGTCAGGCCCAACCTTCCCAACCCCGACAAACCGATCACGGTCTCGGTCCGAACCGACCAGGTGAAAAGCGTTTATCTGCTTTCACCCGATTTCGATGCAACCGTCGAACTGCCATTCAAAAAGAAGGATGGTTATGCGACCGTGGAATTACCGGTCTTTTCCCGGTACGACATTCTCTATTTCAGTGAAGGAGGTAACGGCGAGATCCTGAGGTTAAATGGCGGCAAGAGCATCCGGAACATTCCGCCGGCCAAGGAACTGGTGACCCTGGATCGTAACTTTATGGTGGATATCAACCCGAACGATCAATCCGTGACCATGTGGGCCAGTGGCACCGCCATCCGCATCAACAGCAAACCCAAGTACCCTTCAAACCGGTCTTTTATTGGTTTCAACAAGCATAATTGCTTCCCGACGATTCAGGACCTGACCCGCGAAGGAAAGCCGACCTTCATGGCCTATATCCCCAAGAAAGTTGAACTGCTGGTGGACACCGACGATGTGAAAAAGGTCAAAATGATTTTCTTTCTGACCGATTTCGAAAAGGCAAGCGGCAAGGTCTATGACGACTATGAACTTGAGTTGCAGTTGGAAATACGGAAGGGTTTGCCCTGCCTGTTCCTGACCAGCCAGGTTCGCAATCTGGGCGCCATTCCGTTTGCGTGTTACACCTTCTGGGGCTGGTTCCATGGCGAGAACTACACCCTGGCCGGTGGAACCGCCACACCTTTTAAATCGTATGGGCGCATGCCGAAAGCAGACTGGATTTTTGTCGCTCCGCCGAAGACAGCCAGCGGCGATGGCATGGGAATTATCCCCGGCCCGGACAGTTGGGTTTCCGATACCACTTGTTCCGCCGCCCTGGTTTTTCCAGAAAAATCCGGCGCCAAACTTAATCCGGGTGAAACCCTTTCAAGCAGCATGGTGCTTTTTCCGTCCAAGAGCCCCGAGGAAACTCAGGAAATTTACCAGCAAACGATCGAAAAGTAACTGCGCACGGTTGCGCGCCACCTGGAACTCAAAAAACAAATGAAAAACACCCCCTTGTTACCAACTTGCAAAACAAGCCCGCGGTTCTATTAGTACCTTAAACACCAAAAACCGCTAAGAAAAACAAGGATCTTAACCGCGAATGAACGCGAATAGACGCGAATATCGCCAGGGACGGGGAAGTTTGCTGTTTAAAATCATTATCCTGCTTCATTAGCGTTTATTAGTGTCCATTGGCGGTTGATTTCTTGGGTTGCCACGCCGCCCCCGATCGCGAATCGCATCGGGGCGTAGTGACGCGGCGGGCATAGCCCGCCTTAGACAGAGCATCCATCTGGTCATCATGGCATCCTTCTTGATGTCAATCGGCAATGCGCTGTGGGCGCAGGAACCCGATGCCATCGAGCGCGTGCAGGTGGGAATGAAAATTCGGTTCGAAAAAGGCGTTCCCCTGCGCGAAGCGGCGGATTGCCTTGCTTTTTCAAATTCCGCATCCGGCTTCGCAAAGCTACGCCGCGATAAGAGCGGGAAACCGAATTCAACACACGGTGTCAACGCTATCGCGGAAATCAGTGGTTGTTGATTGTTGCCTTTCAATAATTTGTGGAAACAACGCAGGCTTTTCTTGTTTTTCATGACGGTTCCGGACGGTTAAAATTATCCGGATGTTCAATGGAATGCTATCGGTTCTTCTGCAAAACCAGCGCGGTGCGGGAAGGCAGGTAGGTGGTGAGCAGTGCGCGCCCGGCGGCGTCGGGCGCCGAGACATAGGTCTGGTTGGACGCAAGGCGGCTGTGGCCGCCGAAAAAGGGCGCGTCGCTGTCCAAGATCAGCCGGTACTCGCCCGGCGTGGTCTCCACGGGATAGTCGGTATAGGATTTCGCCGGGTGGAAGTTGAACAGGAACAAAAGGCAAGCGCGCTCGAAGCCCAGCACTTTGTCGTCGCCGTGTTCCACGCGCAGGCGCACGTCAGGATCATCCAGCAGGCGGGCGAGGCGCGCCAGCTCGATCATGGCCTTGTCGAAATCGGCCAGGAAATGATAGACCAGGTTAGGGTCATCCCGCAGGCGCCACTGGCGCCGGGCGTAATGGTAGGACCAACCGTTGCCTTCGCGCGGAAAATCAATCCATTCCGGGTGGCCGAACTCGTTGCCCATGAAAGTGAGATACCCGTTGCCTGCCGTGGCCAGCGTGGCCAGTCGAATCATCTTGTGCAAGGCCAATCCGCGGTCCACCCGCAGGGTGCGCGCGCCGAGAGCCATGTGATTGTACATGTCCCGCTCAATCAGGCGGAAGATGAGGGTCTGGTCGCCTACCAGGGCCTGGTCGTGCGATTCGGCGTAACTGACGGTGCGCTCGTCGCGGCGGCGGTTGGTGAGTTCGTGCCACAGGGTGTTGATGGGCCAGTCCTCATCGTGGGTGTCCTTGGTGAGCTTGATCCAGTAATCTGGAATGCCCATGGCCAGCCGGCAGTCGAAGCCCATGCCGCCGTGCTTAACGGGCGCGGCCAGGCCCGGCATGCCGCTCATGTCCTCTGCCACGGTCAGGGCATCGGGGCGCACGGCGTGAATGACCTCGTTGGCCAGGGTCAAATAGACGATGGCCTGTTCGTCCACGCTGTCATTAAAATAATCGGCATAGGAAGTGAATGCTTGGCCAAGTCCATGATGCCGGTAGAGCATACTGGTGATGCCGTCAAACCGGAAGCCGTCAAACCGGTACTCATCCAGCCAGAATCGGCAGTTGGAGAGCAGGAAGTGCAGTACCTGTGGTTTGCCGTAGTCGAAACAGCGTGAATCCCAAAGTTCGTGCACCCCGCGCGGACCTTCGTGGAAGAATTGGAAGAGCGTGCCGTCGAACCGGCTCAATCCTTCCACCTCGTTGCGCGCCGCGTGGGAATGAATCAAATCCATGATGATCGCGAGTCCCGCCGCGTGGGCCGTATCCACGAGGTCTTTCAATTCTTCCGGCGTGCCGAAGCGGGACGAAGCGGCGAAATAATTGGTCACGTGGTAGCCGAACGAGCCGTAATAGGGATGTTCCTGAACGGCCATGAGCTGGATCGTGTTGTAGCCCGCCGCCACGATGCGGGGCAGAATCTTTTCCTTGAACTCCCGATACGTCCCGACTTTACCCTCTTCCTGGGCCATGCCGACGTGTGCTTCGTAGATCAGTGGCGCCGTGTGCGGCCGCTGGAACGTGTGCCGCCAGAGGTAAGGTTCGACCGGCGCCCAGACCTGGGCGTTGAAAATCTTGGTGTGTTCGTCCTGGACCACGCGCCGGATATAGGTCGGCAGGCGGTCGCCGCTCCCGCCGTGCCAGTGCATCCGCAGGCGATAGAGGTCGCCGTGCCTTAGGGTCGTGGCGGGCAGGCCCGCCTGCGCCGGGCCTTCGGCGGGTAAACGCAGTTCCCACACGCCATCGTCGTTTAGACGGCGCAAGGCCAGGGCCGGGTCCTCACGCCACCGCGAGAATGTGCCGAGCAGCGTGATGGCCGTGGCGTTGGGCGCCCACTCGCGCAGGACCCATGCGTCGCCCTGCGAGTGCAGGTCACCCTGCTGGTGCAGGTCACCCTGCTGGTGCAGGCCAAAATACTCATGGCCGGCGGCGAAATCGGCCAACGTCATTTTCCCGCCCGTCAGGCGCGTCTCTGTCTCCCTGGTCAACTGAACCCGCCGCGCGATCGAATCGGCATAGGGCGCCAGATAGGGATCGTCCTGAACCAGCGGAAGAACGGATGACGTAGGACAGACGCCAGACGCCAGACGCCGGATACCGGAAGAGGAACACCGAGGAGAAACAGATTTTTGACGTTTAGGTTTTGTTGCCATGGAATTACTCCGCGCCGTCACCGGCGCGGCTACCTTTCTTCTCTGGGCTGTCGTCCGTCGTCTGTCGTCCGTCGTCTGGTGTCTGTCTTCCGGCCGTTATCCCCGGATCAGCGGGCGATCCAGCATGGTTTCGTAAAGCTGGAGATAATTCTTGGCCGTGACGGCGTGTGTGAAGCGTTCGGCGCTGTCGCGCATAATCCGGCCGATTTGCCGCCTGCGCGTGTCCTCCGGCTGGCGGAAAAACGTCATGGCCTGGTCCAGGCCCCAGCTTAGGGCCTGACTGTCGTAATCCCGGAACAGAAACCCGTTACCAGTGTTTCGCTCAATATCCAGCGGCGTAATCGTGTCGTGAATGCCGCCCGTGTCGTGCGCCACCGGCAGACTCCCGTATTTACAACTGATCATTTGCGGCAGACCGCATGGCTCGAACCGGGACGGCATGAGCACGAAATCGGAGGCCGCGTAAGCCAGGCGCGACAGACTTTCGCTGAAGTTGCAGACCGCCACGCGCGCCTGCAGGCCGTGCCGACGGGCGATGTCGTGAAAATGGGTCTGGAAAGAGCCGTTGGCCACAAAGACAATCTGCAGGCCCTCGCGCTGGTACTGATCCACCACCGCATAAAGTATGTCGGCTAACAGTTGACAGCCTTTTTGGACCGGGTCCAGCCGTGACGGCCAGAAGAAGAGCGGCGCGCCGTCGGCGCGCGTCAGCCCCACCTGCTTTTGGAGCGCGCGCTTGGCTTTGAGCTTGCCGCGCAAACAGTTTTCCGCGCCGTAGTGGCAGGGCAGGGCGGGATCGGTCGCGGGGTCATAGGAGGGATTGGGCGCGTTGAGAATGCCGACGGCACAACCGGCGGCGCGCTTATTGGCCAGTTCATGGTGTAGGGCGTTATCCACGAAATCGAACCAGCCCTCAGTCAGTTCGTTCAGGAAGGTGGGGCTGACGGTGTTGATAAAGTGCGCGGCGAAAATGCCGCTGATCAGGAAGTCCACCGGATTGCCATCGCGGCTCTCCTCGTAGGCGTGCGGCATCCATTGGTAATAAAGGGAGCGCCAGAACTCAGCGGCGTCAATACCGCTGTCCTCAATGTGGGCCAGAGTGGTTTTCAGGGAGTGAATATTATGCACGGTGAAGAGACAGGGAATCTTCAGGCGCCGGGCCAAAGCCGGGATAAGCCCCGTCATCCAGTCATTGCAGTGGATCAAGTCCGGCTGGACGCGCGGGATGATATTGTTGATCACCTCCCGCTGGAAGGCCAGGGCCAGATTGGGGTTTTCCTCCTCGTGCGGGTTATAGACGTTGGAACGATAATAGAAAATACGGTCTTCAGCCAGGTGA
Source organism: Verrucomicrobiota bacterium (assembly GCA_043825055.1). Classification (GTDB taxonomy): domain Bacteria; phylum Verrucomicrobiota; class Kiritimatiellia; order JAAZAB01; family JAAZAB01; genus VSJD01. The sequence goes on along the minus strand of JBDRSI010000342.1, from coordinate 6,949 downwards.
ATGCGCTCATCCGGCAGTTTGGCCTTGTAGGCGCGCAGTTCGTCGCTGATCAGGTTGCCGATGTTGAAATTGAACATCTGGCGGTAGTGTGGCAGGGCCACGTGGACGTCGGCGCCTTGCTCGAACAGGGCGCTGATCAGCGCTGCGGAGACGTCGGCCAGTCCGCCCGCCTTGGCCACGAGGTAGTTGGCCATGTTGCCCATGCCGTGCGGGAGATAAGTGATCTCCGGCGTGATAATCAGAATGCGTGGGTTGTGTGTGCTGGCCACGGCTAATAGTTCCTATTTCTGCATTCTGCATTCTACATTCTGCATTGCTTTCACTCCGCCCAGGTCAGAAAGCCCGGCAGGGTTTGCGTCCAGGCGTCGCCACGGGGTATAATGCGCGCGGTAAAGCCGTAGCGGCCGGTTGTCCGGCATTCCAGCCGGCACTCGAAGATTTGTTGGCCGTCGTCCGTTTTTCGGCTCGCAGTCATTGGCAGGCGGTGGCTGGCGGTGATGGCGGCCTTCATATTCAACTGGCCATAGTAGAGCTCTACCACCACGTCGTCGGGGTGCAGTTCGCCCAGGTGCACCGGAACGGTCACGGCAAAGGCTTCGCCCACGCGCAGGTGTCCCAGTTCGGCCTGTGCCACCGGCCGGCCGGCGCGAATCTGCGGCCACAACCGAGCCAAGCGCGCGTGTTGTTTGACCAGGGCGTGCGCCTCGGCCGCGTTGTCGGCCCGGAGCGCGCGGCTCCGCTGGAGGGCCGGAATATAAAACCGCTCCTCGTATTCCCGCACCATGCGGTGCGAGCTGAAACTGACAAACGCCATCTTGATGGCGGCCTTCATCATCTTGACCCACGGCGCCGGCAGGTGGTCGTTAGGCCGCGTGTAAAAACATGGAATCACTTCGCTCTCGAGCAAATTGTAAAGGACCTGGCTTTCCACGGCATCCTGGTAGCCGGTATCCTGGTATTCCTCGCGGTGTCCGATGCTCCAACCGCGCTCGGGCGCGTAGGCTTCGTCCCACCAGCCGTCCAGGATGCTGACGTTCAGTGCGCCGTTGATCGCCGCCTTCATGCCGGAGGTGCCGCTGGCTTCCAGCGGACGGCGCGGCGTGTTGAGCCACACGTCTACGCCTTGGACCAGGAAACGCGCCACGTCAATGTCGTAATCCTCGATGAAAATAATCCGGTGGCGAACCTGGGCGTGGCGCGAGAAGTGCACGATCTGGCGAATGATTTCCTTGCCCTCGTTGTCGCGCGGATGTGCCTTGCCGGCGAAGATCACCTGGATCGGTGTTTCGCCGGTCAACAAGGCCTGAAACCGCGCCGCATCGTGCAGGAACAGCCCCGCGCGCTTGTAGGTGGCAAACCGTCGGGCGAACCCAATGGTCAGAATGGTAGGATCAAGCATGGACTTGGCCGCTTCTAATTCGGCCTTGCCGGCATTACGGCGATGCATCTGGCGCGCCATCCATTCCCGGCATTCGCGGATCAGGCAGGAACGACTGAGTTCATGGGCGCGCCAGAGTTCCTCGTCTGGAATCTGATCGATCCGCTCCAGCATGGCGGCATCTCCGGGCTTGATGTGCCATTGGGGGCCGAGATAGCGGTCGAACAGCAAGGTGTTTTCCGGCGAGAGCCATGAGGGCGTATGCACGCCATTGGTAATGGAGGTGATGGGAATTTCGTCCTCCGGCCGGCCGGGCCACAAGTGCATCCACATGCGGCGTGCCACGGTGCCATGCAGGCGGCTGACGCCGTTGCAGTATTGCGACAGGCGCAGGGCCAATACCGTCATTGAAACGGGGGCGCTGTCAGCGGCGTGCGCGGCGCGGCCCAGACTCAACAGGTCGTCCACGGTTGTATGCAAGGACTCGTGCAGGGCCTCGAAAAACGGGCGGAGCATGTCCACGTGAAATTCGTCATGGCCGGCGGCCACGGGGGTGTGGGTCGTGAACACGTTGGTGCGCACGATGATTTCCATGGCCGTCTTTTTGTCCAAGCCATAGTTACCCATGAGACGTGCCAGCCGCTCCAGGCTGATGAACGCGGAGTGGCCTTCGTTCATGTGGCAAACCTGCGGTTCGAGCCCCATTTCATAAAGCGCGCGCAGACCGCCGATGCCAAGCAGAATCTCCTGCAGAAGGCGCGTACGATGGTCGCCGCCGTACAGTTGGCAGGTGACATCGCGCCAGTCAGGCGGATTGTCCGGGATATTGGAGTCGAGCAGAATGATTGGAATGCGCCCCACCTGAACTTTCCAGACGGCCGCATGCAGGGCGTGGCCCGGCGCGGGAATGTGGACGGTCAGCGGATTGCCGTCGGGCTTGAGCACCCGTTCCAAGGGGAGGTTGTGAATTTCGTTTTCAGGATAGGTTTCCTGTTGCCAGCCGTCGTTGTTCAAGTACTGGCGGAAATAGCCCTGCCGGTAAAGGAGGCCCACGGCGACAAGGGGTAAGCCCATGTTGGAAGCGGCCTTCAGGTGGTCGCCGGCTAACGCGCCCAGGCCGCCGGCAAAAAGCGGCAGGCTCTCGTGGACGCCGAACTCGGCGCAGAAATAGGCGATGCAGTCGCCCGGCGCATACACGGGACTACGCGTATCAGCCGGTTGCAGGGTGTCTTTCTCGAAGGCCTGGCGCACGCGTCCCAAGTGGGCCATAAAGCTTTCATCGGCGGCCAGCGCCGTCAGCTGGTCCTGGGATACGCGGCTCAGGAATAGAACCGGATTGAGCTTGGTCTCCTTCCAGAGTTCGCGGTTGATTCGGCGGAACAGCTCAATGGCGTCGGTATTCCAGGACCACCACAGGTTGCGGGCGAGGGCTTCCAGGAAACGGAGTTTTTCGGGAACCGCGGGGGCAATTGTGAAGAGTTGCAGTGTTTGCATGCCGCGATAAAACACTCTTCTGGCCCGTGGTTCAAGAAGAAAACACGGGAATACGCTAAAATGGCCTCAGCCCGCCTGCAACGCTGTGCGTAAGCACTGCGGGCAGGCAAGCTGAGGCCCTACGATGGTCTCCGTAGGGCGTCCCGATGCGCTTCGCGATCGGGATCGCGCCATTGACGGCTATTACACCTTGAGGACGCTGTTGAGGGTCCCGCAGGTGTTGCGGACCCAGTTGCGGCATTCGGGATCCACGACCCAGTTGTCGTTAATCACGAACTTATACTCATGTTCCCCCTTGGGGAGCATCAGGGTGATCGTGTAGGTACCGGTGCCGAGGATGTCTTTCATCGGATGCCGCTTAACATTCCATTGGTTAAACGTGCCCGCGAGCGACACAGTGCTCTTCGGACTGGCCGTGACCTGGAACGTCACGCGTTTGGCGGTAAGAGCGGTTTTCATTGCTTTTCTCATGGACAGCTCTCCTTTCTGACTGACAAACTCAGTAGGGCGGATTTCCCGGTGGTGCTTCTTCGTGAGGAAGGCACAAGGTAAATATGCTTATATCAATTCCTTTATTATAGTCAATGCTATTCTGTCTGCAAGCTTTATTATCACCCCAATCACCCTAATTTTCCATTGACAGTCGGGCCGGATGTGCTTGAATTACAGGACATTTGCCACGTCGGCGGCCAAGTGGCCACTTGTCCGCCATCTGGCGGGCGACGTGGTTAACACAAGCAAGAAAGGTACAACCCGAAATGAAAAAGTCTCTGCGCCGCGCCGTCAAACCCGCCGTTCGCCTTACCCTGCAGGGAGGGCCCAAAGTGCGAAACACCCCGTGGCCGAACCGCCACCTGATCGGCTTGGAGGAAAAATCAGCCGTGGATGCCCTGTTTGACCGCGCCATTGCCTCCGGCAATGCCTTTGGCTACGGCGGGCCGGAGGAAGAAGCGTATTGCCGTGAATTTGCCGATGCCATGGGCGGCGGGTTCGCGGATGCTGTCAATTCCGGCACGACGGCCGTCTACGTGGCCCTGCGTGCCCTTAACCCCGAACCTTTTTCAGAAGTGATTGTCGGCCCGATCACCGATCCGGGCGGCATTATGCCAATCCCGCTCCTGAACTGCATTCCGGTCATTGCCGACGCTGCGCCGGGCCGGTTCTCGCCCGGACCGAAGGAAATCGAGGCGGTCATTACCCCGCGGACGAGCGCGATTGTCGTCGCGCATATTTTCGGCGAACCGGCCGATATGCCGGGGATCATGAAAGTCGCCCGCCGGCATAAACTGCCCGTAGTGGAAGATTGCGCCCAGGCGCATGGCGCGCGGCTTAAGGGGCGGCTGGTGGGTACGTTCGGTGATATCGCCGTTTTTTCCACGATGTTCGGCAAGCATCACTGCACTGGTGGCCAGGGCGGCGTGGTGTTCACGCGCCATGAAAAACTCTATAAGGAAGCCCGCCGGGCCTCCGATCGCGGCAAGCCGTTTGGATTGCCCAAGGGCGCCGACAATGCAATAGCGTCGCTCAATTTCAATCTCAGTGACCTGGCGGCCGTGATCGGGAGCGTTCAGTTGCGGAAACTGCCGATGATCGTCTCGCGGCGCCGGGAACTGGCGAGCCGGATTGCCAAGGGCCTGCGTGGCCTGAAGGCCGTGTCACTCCCACCCCAGGTGGCCGGGGCCAAACCGAGTTACTGGTATTTACGCTTGCGGTTTAATCCCAAGGCCGTAACTTGCGACAAGGCGACCTTCTGCCGTGCATTGACCGCGGAAGGCGTGTATGGGCTGGCTGAGCGCTATATCAATCCCTGCCACATGCAGGACTGGTATCGTCGGCGCCGTGTGTTTGGCACGAGCGGCCTGCCGTGGACCGCGCCGCAATACCGGGGCAATCCAGACCGGACCTTCCCATGTCCCAACGCCCTTGCGGCCTTGGATGCGCATTTCATCCTGACCCTTTTCGAAAGCTGGGGTAACCAGGAGGCCGCCGATATCGTGGCCATTTTACAGAAAGTGGCGCGGGCGTACGAGAGAAGCACGTAGAGCGTAGGCGGACGACGGACGACAGACAACAGACGGCGGATAAAGGAAAACAAAACACCAGATACACGAACGGACACCCCCATGATTATTGACGCGCATAACCATCCCGACTGGCACGGGCATAACCTGGACAAATTCCTGGCCAATATGGCCAAATATAATATTGACGTCACATGGCTACTGTCCTGGGAATGCCCGGCCGACGAGTATGCGCCTCATTACATCTCCGTGATTCCGGATGTCGGTCCGAACGGTCCAATCCCGTTTGCCCGCTGTATTTCCTATGCGGAGCGCGCGCCGGACAAATTCGTGCTCGGCTACGCGCCCGACCCGCGCCGGCCGGAAGCCATTGACCATCTGCAGGCCATGATGGCCCTCTATGGCGTGCGTGTGTGCGGCGAGCTCAAACTGCGCATGATGTACGATAATCCCGATGCCCTGCGGCTGTACCGGTTTTGCGGGGAGAAGCGCCTGCCGGTTACCGTGCATATTGACTACGAGTTTGACACGGGCGTCAAGTATCCGCGGCCGAATTACTGGTACGGTGGCGGGATCGAGGCTTTTGAGCGGGCCGTGCGCGCCTGCCCTGAGACGATATTTCTGGGCCATGCGCCGGGTTTTTGGGCGCACATTTCCGACTACAGCAAAAACGACAAGGAGGCCTATCCGACAGGCAAAGTTATGCCGGGCGGCAAGCTGATCGCCATGCTCCGGCAGTACGAAAATCTGTATTGCGATTGGTCAGCCGGCTCCGGATGCAACGCGCTGAAGCGCGATCCGGATTTTGCCAAGGATTTTGTTCTGGAGTTCCAGGACCGGCTCCTGTATGCCCGCGATTATTTTGATAACCAGCACCAGGAATTTTTGAACGGGTTGGGTTTGCCGCCGGCCGTGCTGGCGAAAGTCTATGCGCTCAACGCGCTGAAGCTGGTTCCGCCGGCGGGGTGAATGGCTGCGGTTACTAATCCTCTCCATGAAAACGAAACGTAAAGTCAATGCCGCCCTTCGCAAGGAAATGTCATTCCTCGAAGCGCTCGCGCGCCGCTGCCCGCAGGATGTGGATGTGCTCAAGACGTTGGGCGATCTGTACACACGAACCGGCTGTTATGAGGATGGGCTGAAAACAGACCTGGAATTGACCCGGCTGTGTCCCCGTGAGTCGCTGGTCTGGTATAACCTGGCCTGCAGTTGCGCCTTGCTTGACCGGACCGACGAGGCCTTAGCGTCCCTGGAGCGAGCCATTGTCCTGGGCTATCGGGATGTGCGTTGGATTCGTGAGGACCGGGACCTGAACTCGCTCAAGAAGGACCAGCGCTTCGACGTTCTGCTCCAGCGCCTTGTGCCGTGATCATTTTACTTATCTGCCGCGTCACCCTCCGGGGCCGGCGGGTTCTCGGGCTTGGTCGGTTGGGCTTGGGCTGAAGTGTCCGGGGTTTTTGGCGCGCTTGTCATTAGCTCGGCGATGACGCGGAACCCGATGCTCGACGATGTGTAATCCGCCGTGTAACTGCTGCGCCGTGAAATTTTAAGGAACAGGGGCGCGCAGTCCGACCATGAAGCGCCTTTCAGCACCCGGGTTTTGCCTTCCGTGTCGTCGGTGTCCTCGCACCATTCCCACACGTTGCCGCCAACCCCGAACAGGCCCCAGGCATTCGCGCCGCTTTTCTGCACCGGGCAGGACGCACGGTAACCGTCGTTGTGATCCAGTTTCCGACCCGGTTCCGGGTTTTCGATGCCAAAGTAATTCCATTTGCGTGGAATGGGCCCATTACCCCAGGGATATTCCGCCGACTTGCCGCAAGCGGCCACCGTTTCCCACTCCTGTTCGGTCGGCAGACGAAACCGCCACTGATTACCGCCGATGGTTTTAGTCATCCACGCGCAGAAGTTGTTCGCGTCGTTCCAGCTCACGGCAACCGCCGGTTGGTCGTCCTGGTTGAGCGTCATCTGTTTATGTTGGCCGCTGTTATGCGATGTCTTGAAACAGCGATACTGCTTGTTGCTGACCTCGTATTTGCCGACGTAGCGCTTCAAC
>JBDRSI010000341.1:0-2451 GCA_043825055.1 Verrucomicrobiota bacterium | reverse complement strand
AATGAGGTATTCCGCACGGTCCGGCATGAAGTTCCGGGCCTGTAATACATGCAGCATGCTGCTCCAGGTGATGGGGGGATCGTCCTGTTCAAAGATCGCCGTAGCTTCCTTCAACATCCGTCTTACAGTATTTTCCTGACGGATGGCGGCCCTCAAGCTCTCGGTGGTCATGACGCCCCCGGTCTGCGTTTCAATGAATCGGGCGACGTGGCGGACCTCATTCAACCAAAGGTCCAGTGATTCCGGTGTGTCCTGCCGGAAGGGGAGCTGCATGACATGGATGGGCTTCAGGTCGGCCATGAGCTCGAAGACCTTTTTCTTCCCGTCACAGGTGGTCTCGCCGATGATGCAATCGGAAAAGTGGAAGAACGGGCAAGCTCCGGAGACGGCCATCCCGTAGCTCGCCTTGATCAGCGGGCAGAAGCTCCGCGGCAGGTCCCGTTCGGCCACATCGAAGGCCTGTTCGCGGCTGCCGCACAATGAAACCGGGATGGCCCCCGCAGCCCATACCAGTGCGCTCGGCACATAGCTGCAATAGAGACCCAGGACCTTGCGGCCCCGATCCTTCAGTTCCTTGAACTCCACGCGCGCCTGCAAGGTGCGTTCTTCAAGCTCAGCTACAATCCGATCAATCAGGGAATAATCTTGGCTCATATTGGATCACGAGTGATGACCTTGTCTAACCCGGTGCTTCCCCGAGGGTGATAAAAGGATAAAAAGACGATGTTCCTGTGCAAATCATCGTATTTCAACTTGCCGTTATTGATACATTTCATGAATACGCGCCGCTCTTGATAAATTAACGGGATGTGGACCTACACCTCTTCTGATGCGCTCAGCGCGGCCCCGATCGCCCCCACGATTTGAGGGTAGGGCGGAACAAAAACGGGCCTGTCCATCTCCTTTTCGAGAAGGATCCTCACGCAGTCGTTCATTGCGACGCCGCCGGCAAAAAACACTTTCCCCGGCGGTGCAACCCGCTTCAGGAGGCCCGCCGAACGGCTCACGATGGCCTTGTGAATACCCAGTGCCACTTCATCGCGCGCCGCACCCTGCGTGGTTAGAGACACAACCTCGGATTCGGCAAACACGGTGCACATGCTGTTGATCTTAACCGCTTTACCGGCTGAAAGAGCCGCCTTCGAGAATTCCTCCAGTGTGAATCCGAGCGCAGTTGCCATGACCTCAAGGAAACGGCCTGTCCCGGCGGCGCACTTGTCGTTCATCTCGAATTTGTTCATATTGCCTTCTTTGTCCAGCGAAATGGCCTTCGTGTCCTGTCCGCCGATGTCGAGAATGGACACGCAGCCGCTCAAGAAAAAGCGGGCGCCCAAGGCAAAGGCCGTTATTTCGCTGATCACCGGGCAGTTAAGGTGACCTTCGATCAAATGGCGGCCGTATCCGGTGGCGGTGATGACATCGAATACGGCGCCGCTCATAAGCCCCCGCGCCGTTTCAAGCGGGTTGTGCGACGTGACCGACTTACGGGAAAGGACAAGCTTGCCGTGTTCAATCACGGCAAGCTTGATGGTTCGCGATCCTATGTCAATTCCGGCGCATCTCATTTCTTCTTCAACCGCTCGACGAATGCCTCAATCCTCGTCTTGAGCTGTCCCGCGTCTTCCTGACTGTAATCGGTTTCCAGACGCAGCGTGGGCACGCCCGACTTTTCAAGCTCTTTCTCAACCGGACCGCTTTCCATGATGTAGGGCTGACAGAATTGCAGGCTGTAATGAACAACACCCTGTGCATGGAGCTTTTTCGCCATCTCTTTCACGTACTCGACCCGCGATGGGTTCGGCGTAAAAACAGCGCAGTCGATTTTGAAATATCGCTCAGTGATGGAATCGAGGATATCATCCACCGTGTTACCCTTTGGTTCCGTCAGCCAGCGCGTGCCCCGTTCGCCCACGCAGGATTCCTCGCCCACAATGACCGCCTTGCTTGATTCAATCAGCATGGGCAGTTTCCAGTTAGGAACGGCCATGGGGCATCCTGAAACCAGCACACGCGTTGTTCCCTGCGCAAAGACGCCTATTCCGTTCTTCACCCGGTCCTCCAACTCGTCGCAGAGTTTATTGACCGAGTCGGTAAATCGAATCGGGTCGTCATAGAAAAACACCTGGTTCACGAGCAGGGCGTCAAGTCCGGATATCGGCGCCGGGTCGGCTGCGCGAATCCCGGCGAGCCTTTTCACGGCCTTTCGTTTTGCATTTACGACTTCAATCCCCTTTTTCAGCGATTCAACGGTTATCTTTTTACCGCTTACCTCTTCAAGTTTTGTGATGAACTTGCGATATTCCTCCTTCAGTAAAGCCCTGCCCATGTCGGTTTTCATCTGGGGAAGGTCCATGATGTACAGGTCTTTTACCAGTGGGGCCAGTATCTCATAGGACTTTTTCTTGCCGTCGCAGGTATTCTCTCCCACAACAACGTCGCTTGCTTCCAGAT